>NZ_ASZT02000057.1:0-30196 GCF_001006065.1 Sphingobacterium sp. IITKGP-BTPF85 | reverse complement strand
AAAAGTTACTGATTTGTAGATATTACATCCAAAGCAGGTAGGGAATTGGATAAATTAAAAAGGTTAAATACAGATATAACAGAAGGAATAAGAACACAAATAGAGATTTTAAAAGCTCAAGGGGGGCAGGAAAAAGAAATTTATAATTTAAGTATAAAAGAAATAAGGATAAAAAGAGGTGAATTAGAAGAAGTTATAAGCTTAACAAAAAATATACAGCTGAAGAATTTAAACAATTAAAAAAGTTGAATGAGGAACAAAATCTACTATTTGAAAATGAAAAAAATAGATTAAATGAAGCAGATAAAAGAAAAGCAGATAAAAGAAAAGAAGAAGCAGATAAAGCTAAAGCAGATTACTTACAACAATTAACTCAATTAAAGGGGTATTTAAAAGAAGCTGAAAAAGTAACATATGCTTCAAATAATAATGCAAGAAAAGTTGAATTAAAGAATCTAAATGATAAATACAAAGAGCAAATTGCTTTAGCTAAAAAGTTGAATCATGATATCAGCAAGTTGGAGATATCCCAAAAAATTGAAAGAGATTTGATAAATAGAAGTATGATGATGAGTACTTTAATTATATAAAGAACAACCAATCACAATTTTTAGATTCCTTCAGTAAAGAGTATTTAGAAAGTATTAAAAGTTTCAATGAGCAAAAGAAAAATGCAACAAATGAGCAAAAAGCTGATTTAGATAATAGATTGAATAACCAACTAATCTACTTGTCTAAAATTCAACAATTAGCTTTATCAACACGTGAAGCTGAGAAAGATTTGTTGCTGTCTGAAAGTGCTAATGAAGGAAATGAAAAGGATAGTTATAAACTAAAAAAAGCACAGTTAGAGGCTATTTACACAGCGCAAAAAGACCATGATGAAGTGATGTTGCAAAATGCAATTGATACAAAAAATCTTGAAAATAGTGAGTTGGAAAGAATTTATGTTGAAGGTCAAGCACGTATGAAGGAATTAATGCAAAATCCTGAAATCAATGCTTTTGATATTAACATTTTGCAAGCCGAATTGAATGCACGACTA
This sequence comes from Sphingobacterium sp. IITKGP-BTPF85, assembly GCF_001006065.1. NCBI lineage: Bacteria > Pseudomonadati > Bacteroidota > Sphingobacteriia > Sphingobacteriales > Sphingobacteriaceae > Sphingobacterium > Sphingobacterium sp. IITKGP-BTPF85. The sequence continues at coordinate 29,151 of NZ_ASZT02000057.1, read as the reverse complement.
TCAGCAATTGATACTAATAATAGAGCTATAGAAGATATTACTTTACAACATAATCTAAACATTCAAAAAAATGAAAAAGCGCATGGTGTTGCAAAGAAAAAGTTATTAGCTGAAGAGAAGAATGTTAAATTATCTAATCTTTCCGTAATTGCTGATGCTACATCAAAAGCAACTGAATTGTTAGGTGAAAGTACAGTAGCAGGGAAGGCTATGGGTATTGCTACAGCAACTATAGATACTTATGTTGCAGGTGCAAAAGCTATGAAAGAAGTGCCCTATCCATTTAATTTTGTGGCACTTGCAACAACAATAGCTTCAGGATTAGCTACAGTAAAAAAAATAATATCTGTTAAAATACCTAATACGAATGATACATCTTCAGCAGTTGCAGGTGGTGGAGGTAATACAGTACAAGCACCTGTTATTAACAGTACCATTTTAAAAAGTAGTGAAAATGGTACTGATTCATTAGCTTCAACAATAGCAGAAAAACAAGATAATCAAGTTGTTAAAGCTTATATCACTAATTCAGATTTAGAATCCAACCAACAAAAAAATGATTTTATAAACCAAATATCTAGATTCTAAGATTATCATATTCAACATTTTTTAACCTCTACCAATAAAGTAGGGGTTTTTTATGCTTTAATATTTATATAAAAAAATATATGGATAAAAAAGTATATGAATTAAAAATAGATGCAGAACAAGGTTTTGATGTTTCGGTAATAAGTATTGTTACAGAGCCAGCGACAGAAGAAAGTTTCATTTTTCAGTAAAGAAAAGGTGTTGATAAACAAGCATTTGCTGTTGAAGAAGAAGAATATGAGTTGCATGGAGTAGCAATGATACCTAACAAAAAAATAGAAAGATTTAATAAAGTAACTAAAGAAGTTTTTGAAGTTTTCTTTACCGAAAAAACTATTAGAGACATAGCAAAAAACTATTTTAAAAAAGGATATCAAACACAAATAAACCTACAACATACTAACACTTTTATAGATGCTTATGTATTTTCTTCTTTTATAGTAGATAGAAAAAAAGGCTTCAACCCTCCTAATACCTTTAAAAATGCTGTTGATGGAACTTGGATAGTAGGGGTGCAATTAGATAAAAATGCACCTGAAAGTAAAACAGTTTTTGAAGCTATTAAAAAAGAAATTTTTACAGGATTTTCAATAGAAGGGTATTTTGTAGACCAATTAACCAAAAATTTTAATGCTGATTATACTGATTATTTACATGCATTAAATGAATTAGAAAAAGAATTAGACCTTATTCTTTTAGAAAATAACATAAAAATATAGCTCATAATATTTATTAAAAAATAGATAGAAATATGAGTAAAAATATTTTAGAAAGACTTGAAGATAAATTTAATTCGGTTATGAAATTTTCTAAATCATCTTTCACTTCAACTACCCTAGAAAATAGTGATACACCTGTTGAATATGCTTCAAATGAAGTCGGTGTAAAAGTATATGTAGGAGGTTCAACAGGTTCACAGCCAGCACCAAATGATACTTATAAATTACCAAATGGTGATGAATTCGTGGTTGTTGATGGTGAGATAACAGAAGTAATTACTGTTGCAAATGCAGGTGAAGAAGTTGAGATGAAAGAAGAAGATGAGGATGAAAAGAAAGTAGATGAAGTAATTGAAGAAGTTAAAGCTGATGAAGATGAAAAGGTTGAAATTGATTTAACACCTGTTGAAGAAGTTAAAGCTGATGAACTTGATGAAGTAGCTGAATTGAAAAAAGAAATTGAAGAATTGAAAAAAGCTTTAAATGAAAAGTTTTCAAAAGCAGATGCTGAAAAGATTGATGCTGAGTTAACAGCAATGAAAACAGAAATTTTAAAAGCAATTACAGAAGAATTAAAAAAACCTGCAAGTTTCTCAAAACAAAATGCAGAAGTAAAAGAAGAAGCCACTGAAGATAAATTTTTGATGATGGCTAGAATGAATAAAAATAAAAATAAATAAGAATGGGATATAATATTAGTGCATTGCCAAAACATATTTTGCAATCAGAAAACACAGAGAAATTTTTAACAGCCTCAATTTTAGGGTCACAAACATTAGACTTTTTAAGTGATGCAGGTAGCTTTACAGAAGGCTTAATTGGTGGTACCGAACCTGTTAACATTATGAAAACAGATTTAGTATACCAAGACGGTAAATTATGTAAATTAGAAGATTTAGGTTCTGTAACATTAACACAATCAGAGATTTACGTAAAACCTATTGCATTCATGCAGGGATTTTGTTCATTGGATTTGAACCCTACTTGGAAGGGCGAAGATATGAAAGCTAAGAAAAAAGGTAAAGTGCTTGATGAGATTACATTTGCGGATGCAATTATAGAAAATTTAACTGCTACAAATAAGAAAAATATTGAAAGAAATATTTGGCAAATGAAAGTGGATGCAGGAGATGCTTCGTCATTTGACGGCTTTTTAGAGCAATTAAAAACAGGTACAGCCCCTTTAGGTACAATTGCACCTGCTTTAAAAGTTTATGAAAAAATTATTGCTGGATTTTTAGCAATGCCTACAGAAGTGACTGGTGCAGAGGATTTTAAAATCTTCATTGGTTCTGATTTATACAATCAATATGTTGCTGAGATTTCAGCTTTAAACTTATTTAATGCTTTAGCACCTGACGCAGTTCACGGTACATCAGCAAAATTTTTAGTTGTGGATGGTTTAAATGGTACTAAAAAAGCAGTTTTAGCTAGAGCAAGAAACCTTCAAGGTAAAACAGATATTACTAGTGAAGGTGCTGATTTACAATCATTTTACGTAGAAAAAGAAGATACTATGTACTTAAGAAACAGATTTGGTTTAGGTGTAAAACCTGTTTTCATAAATGAGATTGGTGTATTAAACTTAGCTTAATCAGTTAGAAATTAGATAAAAAATAGAATTAAAAGGGTGGTGATAAATACATCATCCTTTTATAAATAAAAAAATAATATAAATATATATGGCAAATTGCGGAGCAAGTTTATTAGCATATGCAGAACAATGTGGGGAAAACTTAATTGGTGGAACCAAAAATGTGTACATGATTGCATACGGAGACTTAAAAAATATAGAAGGAACAACACAAGTATATGCATCAGCAGACGGTGTAGTTTCAGAAATTAGTTTAGAATTATCTAAAAAATTCGTAAAAGTTGAGGTTATCAACAAACAAAATAATGTAACAGATACATTTTCAGTTTCTGAAACAGGTATCATTTCAGGTACTTTTGCTTACACAACTCAATTAGCTGGTTACTCTAAAGAAGCTAATAAGTTAGTTTCAAGCTTATTAGGTCAGCCAGTAGCTATTATCTTAGAATTAGCAAATGGTAGTTTAGTTGTAGGGGGCTTAGAAGGTGGTGTAAAATTAACTGAATCAGTTGGTACTATTTCAGCTTCAGAAATGGGAAGAACTTTAAACTTTAATGGTGAAATTTACGAACCAACACCTTTATTAGATAAAACAATTTTAAATACATTAATCTAATACATAATTAATTAGGATAATGCAAGGGGCTTAATTGCCCCTTTTTTTGTTCTCATAATATTTATCTAAAATAGAAAATGATACTAGATAAAAATAATGATAGTAACAGACTTTTATTCAATTCATCTTCTCAAATAATTGAAGGTAATGTGATATTGATATTAACAAAAACAAGTTCATCCAAAAAAATGAATTTGAAATAACACCTACTAAAATAACAGATAGATATGTTGAAATCAATGATATAGAGTTAAAAGAACTTGAATCAGGACAATATAAATATCAACTAAATACTGTTGTAGGTGAAAAAATTGATGCTGGTTATTTAAGGATAATAAAAGATGAAGAAGAAGATGTTATTGAGCATCAAAAAGTAGTAAAGAAAGTAATTAATGGTAGAAAGAGATAATAAAAATATAGATAGTAATGAATTAGCATACGCATTTGAATCATTTGCAAGACATATTACGCCTTTACCAATTGAACCTAAAGAAAATAATGATGATAAGCACGTAAAATGGGGTGAAGATAACTTATATCCTAATTTCTTAATTGATATTGCTGATAAATCAGCTTTGCACGGTTCTATTTTAAATTCAAAAAGTAATTATGTGTATGGTGATGGTGTTGTAGACAAAAAATCAGGTGAATTTTTGGCTGATTTGATGATAAATGAAGATGATACATTGCAGGAATTAGTACAAAAATGTATAAATGATGTGATGTATTTTAATTCATTTGCTGTAGAGGTAACATTTAACTTTTTGAATGAGCCACATATGTTTTATCATGTGCCTTTACACCATGTGCGTATGAATAAGTCAAAAACTAAATTTTTTGTGAATAAAGACTGGAAGTTAACACCACGTACATTTCTTTCTTATCCAAAATACCAACCAAAAAATAATGATAATACAGAACCTAAGATATTTTACTTTAATAGTTACAATGTATCTGTAAATAATGTATATGCAAGTCAAGATTATAAATGTGTAGAGGATGCAGTTACAGATATGCTAATTAGTACTTTATTCAAAAATAATGTAGCAAATGGTTTTTCTTTAACAAAAGTGGTGAAAACATTTAAAGGACAGGGTAATCAGGAGAGTCAAGATAAAACCAGTAAAAAGTTTCGTAATATTTTTTCAGGAATTGAGGGTGAAAATATGTTGATTGAGTTCAACACACAGAATGAAAAAGGCTTAGAAATTGATACTATTGAAGCTGATGATTATGCAAGTAAGTTAGTTGAAGTCATTAAAAAAACAGAAAGAAATATCTTAACAGCTCATTCAGCTACTTCAAGCATATTATTTGGGGTTGAAAAAGAGGGTTCATTGGGTAATGCTACTGAGCTTGAAAATGCTTATCAATTATTCAAAGACAACTTCGTAAAGAATAAAAGAAATGAAATTGTATCAGCATTTAATAAATTATTTCAAGCTTCAGATTCAATTCCAACCATCAACATAAAGGATAAAGAAAAGCTTTTCAAAACAGAATTAAGTTCTGTTACAAAAGAAAAAATAATGACTATCAATGAATTACGTGTTGAAAATGGTCTTGAAGCAATTGAAGGGGGTGATAGATTTATTGCAGTAAATACAGTAGTAAATACAATCAAAGAAGAAACACAATTTTCTAAAAAAAAAGATGACGAATTAGATAGTTATTCAGCAACATTAGAAGATTTTGAAAAAGTTAAATACATAGGTTCAGATAAAAATAACTTCATAACAATTGGTAAATCTCAATTCTCAAAATCAGGTAAATACGAATTTGCAAGTGCGTGGGCGAGTATAGAAGAATACTTATTAGAGAATCAAATTGTGGGGTTGACTATTGATGCTGTTACAGCTAAAATATCTGAAGAATTAGAATATACGGTATCAAAAGATGATGTTAGAAATGCTATTGATTTATTAAAAAATGCTGGTTTAATCAATAGTAAAGAGAATATAGGAACAAAAACAATATCCACTACACCTAAAGAAATTGATGGAACAAAAATAGAGGTGTTCTATGATTACGTGAAAAGAGATGAAGCAGAAGGTAATACAATTCTTCCTACCACCCGACACTTTTGCAAATCAATTATTGATTCCAATAAATATTTCTCAGCTGTTGATATTCAAGCCCTTAGTAGTGCTTTGGGTTACAGTGTAATGGAATTCGGGGGTGGTTACTGGAGAAATAAAGACACAGGTGAAGTAAATAAACATTGTCGTCATTTTTGGCAACCTGTAAAAGTATATAAAAAATAAGTAGATGATAATAAATATAATAAGCATAGATAGCATTGTAAAAAACAGTGTGTTACCAAAAAATATTGATGAGGATATTATTCAAATATCACTAAATGAAGCTACTGACTTAGAATTAGAGCCTTTAGTGTCAGCTGGATACATAAAGAATATACGAAGTAAAATAGCTGATGATACATTAACAGAAGAAGAAATAAAAGTATTGGATGAAGTAATTGAGCCTTTTCTTATTTATTCAACAATTGTATATGCAATTGACTACTTGCACATAAAGATTAATAACAAAGGTGTTAACATATCAACAGATGCTACATTGTCAGCATTAGCTTTTAAAGACAAAGATTCTGTATTAGGTAACATTAAACAAAAAGCTGATGCATATAAAAGAAGATTAATTGAATATTTTGCAAAAGACAATAATAATGAAACAAATACCTCAGCTGTTGATAGTACTTTAAATACAATGTCTATTTATCTAGGTGATGATATTGATTATTCAGTGCAATATTATAAGAATAGAGCAAGTAAGGTTAATTATTACGGTAGAAGGGGGTAATGGATGATTAGAAATTTGAAATATGTAAAAAATATCATTGAAAACTACTTTAAAGCTCATCCCATGATAAATGATATCAAATTTGGTGACACAGATAACTTAAGTACTTACAAAGATTTAAAATATCCATTAATTAATTACGAATATGTCAACAGTACTTTCAATTCAGCCAATGAAAATTTAAATAAATGGGAAATAGTAATTGCTGATTTAGCAGATGATGAAACAGAATTTGATGTTATTGATAATACAAATGAGATTGCACAAGACTTTTTAAAATATCTTGAAAAACATGATGATGTTGAAATATTAGGTAACATAACAATAGCACCTTTTTCTGATAATTTTGGTGATAGGACAGCAGGGGTATTATTTACAGTAACTTTTAATGCATTCAGAAACAATTGTTTGACATTTTAGACCCTAAAAGTATCATCCAATACAATATCCAGCCCCTACTTTGAGGGGCTTTTTTTATGACCTTTTATTTAACATCATTTTAAAGCCTTATAAGGCATTCAATGTCATTCTGAATTAAGTTATTGATTCCAATCTAATAAATCAATTAAAAGCATCTAATGAGGTGAAAATTTTGATTTTACGGGTTTCCATCAGCTTTAAATTAACTAAACTAAACATCTCCTTAATATTTATATAAAAAATATATGGAAGATAAAAGACTAAAATATGCTGATAAGATATCATTAGAAAGAATTGAAAAGTTGCATCCAAGCATCAGAAATAAAGTAAAAGAAACCTATTTAAATATAAATATGAAATTACCTACAGGGGTAAGATTACGTATTGCACAAGGGCTAAGAACTGTTGCAGAACAAGATGCATTATATGCTCAAGGAAGAACTACTAAAGGTAAGATAGTAACCAATGCTAAAGGAAATACCAGCTGGCATAATTACGGTTTAGCAGTGGACATTGTATTACTTTATGATTTGGATGGTAATGGAAGTTTTGAGACAGCATCTTGGGATGAAAATAAACACTGGATGATGGTTGTAAATGAATTTAAAAAAGCTGGTTTTAGCTGGGGTGGTGATTTTAAATCAATCTATGATTCACCACATTTTGAAATGATTTTTGGTTTAACAACCAGTATTGCACAATCTAGGTTAAAAGCTGGGGATGTGATTACTGATTCAGGAATGAAATACATAAATATTAATAAGGGATGATAGATGTATTAATTAAAATTATCCTTAATATTTTTTGCTGGATAGCTGAATCATGGATAGGTAAAGGGGTTTTATTCCTTTCAATATATTTTACTCCAATATGGATAAGCTTATTGATAATAGGTGTATTTATCTTTGCTGATGTAGCAACAGCATTATGGAAAGCTAAAAGAAATAATATCCCAATAAGGTCAAAGAGGTTAAGAGATACTATAGGTAAAATGATAGCGTATATGATTGCGCTAATGGTTAGCCATATGTTTCAATTACATTTTATGCCTATAGTGCCTGTTTTACAGGTTGTTGCCGTATTTATTGCCAGTGCAGAGTTAAAATCCATAATGGAGAATCTTGGAGCTATTACCAATTTAGACTTTTGGAGTATAATAAAAGAAAGATTGGCAGGCACAAACAAGAACTATAACAAGGATGATGATATTATTAAATAGGTTCAACCAAACTATCTTCTAAATTTATTGATTTTAAAACACCGTCAGTCATTTTCATTAGGTTTTTTTGGAAATAAATATTTCCATCTGAATCTGTATAATTAAACATTATAAAATAATTAGGTTGTGTATATATTTCAGGGTATTTTAGTGTACATAATTTATCTTTCTCATAAGGTTTACTATATTGAATCTTCTTTTTAAGTTCTTTTATATCATGATACTTATCAAACTTAATATTATATAATGTTGCTTTTTTGAGACTGTTATCAGTAAGGAATATTGTTCATCATTTAACTTTTCAATGCCAAATGTAATTTCAGGCTTAATTGAACTTAAATATTTTTTCAATTCAATTTTAGTAATTATACTTTGACTATTTTGCACCTCCATTTGTGACCGTAAAGTCTTATACAAAAATACGGCTGTAACTAATGTTATTATAACAATAAACCAGTCAGATACTGTACCCCAAATTTCAACTTCACTTTTCCAATCTTCAGGTAAATGACGGTTACCCATTTTAATTAAAAATACAGCCATCACCATAATAAATAGACCAACTGAAATTAAAGCTGAATTCTCATCTTTTTTCTTAAATGATATAAATTTTTGAGCCAATTTTTTAAGCATATAACAATAGGTTAAGCAATAAAAGTATGTACTTTTTTCAATATGAGGGGAAATTTAATATTCTTTGTTACATACCTAAAAAGTATTTTCACATTTATTAAAAATTAATGTGCTGATAATCAGGTGTTAAAGTTTAATTTAATTAGTTTAAAAATTGCTATTGTAAAGCTTATTTATATGTCCCACATTTGAATATGCAAGAAAATAGTATTGAAAAAACAAAAGCGCTTATACACAAGATGTGTAAGGTGAAAAATGTAAAAGTACCTTCAGGTATTAAAAAAGTAGAAACCCCTGTAGAAGCATTTAATATGTTGCTGGCAGTTGGTAGAGAGGTAGTAAATAAGGATAGATTGTTGAATAGTATTAATTATAATTAAGATGGGCTATAAGGAAGTAATAAATAATTTATCTGATTTTTCAACATCAAGATTAAATACAATTTCAAGGTTATACAACATTGATGTAGAAACCTCAAATGTTAATATTTTGTATAAAGCATTTGAAAAAATAGTTGATGAAAATTTGAAAAGGGATGAAACAGGAATTAATCCCTCAAAATTACTAAGTCATGAACAAGTTGTTGATATGCAATATAACATTTCATTAGCTGTTGAAATGTATAAAATAAAGTATAATAGGAGAACTGTACCATCTCATTTTAATCTGTTTCATTTAATACAAGATTTTAATATCTTAAATCCAGCCAAATAATTAGGGAAGTATTACAAGGTAAGGAGGAAGATAAACCAAAATCAAAAATAAGAAAAAGGTTAAGTAAGCAGGAGAAAGAAGATTTGGAGTATGAAGAATTTTTAAAGAAAAAGAAGTTGGAAATATTAAGTAAACAATAAAAGGGGCGATTAAAGCCCCTTTTTTAATGTGTCAAAGTTTGATTTGTGTGTGTCAAAAGTGTGTCACACCCTTGTTTAAATGCTTTTAAAGCATGTTTGTTTATTCATATTTTGACACATTAAAAATTTAAATGTTTGTTTAAATGCTTTTAACCCCAATTGTAACACTTAATTGACTACAATTTGGAAGACATTTTCATTTTATATATTATGCAAGTCTTTCGTGTACTTTATTCCAATTCACTACATTCCACCAGTTTTTGATGTAATCTGCTCTCTTATTTTGATAATGTAAATAGTAGGCATGTTCCCATACATCTAATGCTAAAACAGGAATACCTCTTTGATCGACCACATCCATTAATGGATTGTCTTGATTAGCGGTTGATGTTATTTTTAGCTTACCTGAATCGTCCAAGATTAACCAGACCCAGCCTGAACCAAATCTTGAAGTCGCCGCAGCCGCAAACTGTTCTTTAAATTTGTCCATTGATCCAAAAGATGAGATGATCAATTGCATCACTTTTTCAGAAGGACCCGTTTGTTTTCCAGATAGGTTTTCCCAGAAAAAATTATGATTCCAAGCCCCGCCAGCGTTATTGCGTGCTTTAGCAGAATATTTAGAAATATTTGCCAACAACTGCTCTTCAGAAGTTTCAGTAATATTTTCTGCTACTATTGCCTCATTGATAGCTTTAATATATGCAGTATGATGCTTCGTGTAATGGATTTCCATTGTTAAGGCATCAATATTGGGTTCAAGGTCGGAATAAGTATAAGGAAGTTTGATTTGACTAAAAGAAAGAGGAGCGGCTTGATTACGTGCAGGTTCAGCTTGGGCTAAATTAGTTAAAACACTGCCCGATACTGCGACAGCCAAGGTTGCTTTAGCGGTGTTGTGAAGGAAGTTTCTACGTGTTTGCATTCTTTTATTTATTAAGTTAATGGTAGTAATATAACGCGTTTTTTTGTTTTATTATTCTTTAACACGGGAAATTTTAGAATAGAACGAGAATGTTACTAAACCATGACTTTTGCTATTTTTTTTAGATGCTATTGTAGCTGTAATTTTCTTTTAAAATTAATAAAGTTGAAATTAAGTATAAAAAGTGGCGGAGTATTAACTCTTAATGTTTACTTCGTGGACCAAACTTTTATGATACGATTTAAACTTCTAGTCGAAATACCGCGGTATGATACAAGCTTTTCTTTTGAAATTATAATTGCTTGCTGATGCTGTAAATACATGAGGATAGCCACATTTATCTTGCACCAGCAATAGGTCTGACGGGAAATTTGGTTTTGTATATAGCGGTTATGAAAAGGTTGTTATCATACTCTTTGACAACAACCCATTTTAGGATATTATATCTAGCGGCTAACTTTTAACTTATCCAAGAGCAAAAACAATAAAAATCCAACAATTGAAGGAATAACCCACCACAGTTCATATGTCGCCAAAGGAATTGATGCTAATATATTTTCAGCTCCTTTTATATGTATATCAAATCCTGCTAAGAGATAAATTGTAGAAACAAGTGTTGTTCCTGCTAAAGCTCCAATGTAGGGTAGTCTAGATTTAATCAAACGACCAAAGATAAGTACATAGAGTACGAGGGTAATTACAATTGGATAAATGAATGCTAAAAATGGATAAGCAATTTGAATAATATACTCCACGCCGGTTATGGCAAGTACTGCCGAAAAGAGACAGCAAATAATGACAATCCACTCGTAGGTAATTCGATTATTAAACAGCTGACTAAAAAATGTACCTACAGCACAAGTTAAGGCGATTGCAGTAGTTAGGCACGCTAAAGCAATACTGACTGAAATGGCAAGCACGCCATAGCTTCCAAAGATTTTATGCGAAATAAACAGGAGTAACTCTGCCCTTTTTACATCTGGAGATAAAGGATATCCAGATTTTGCCCCTAAAAAAACTAAACCACCGTAGATCAATAATAAACAAAATGTTGCTAGGCAACCTGCACTCGTGACGATCCTATTTTTATCTTTAAGTTTTTCATATCCTTTGGCTTTTGCTGCAGCGATAATAATACTGCTAAAAATGACAGAAGCCAACACATCCAATGTTTGGTACCCTTCTATGAAACCAAGCTTAAAGGCTTGCATGGATTCCATCTGATGTGCGATATTCGGTGATAAAGGAAACAAAATTCCCATGATGATCATACCGATCAATAAGATCAAAAGTAACGGTGTCAGAAAATTTCCAATTACATTCACGACTTTGGAAGGGCGGATAGAAAGGATAAAAGTAACCGCAAAAAATAGTATTGAACCCCAGATGGGAGATAAGTTCGGAAATGCAGGCAATAAACCTACTTCAAAAGTAGTCGCGGCTGTTCTCGGAATGGCAATTAGAGGCCCTATACCCAGCATGATGATGATACCCAGGATGGTGGCTATATAAGGATGAGTTCGATTACCTAAATCTTTGAATGATTCACCTGAATTGATGATCGATAAAACGCCTAACAGAGGAAGTAAAATACCTGTAAGCCCAAAACCTATTATTGCCCAGTCCCATTGATCTGCCGCATTTAATCCAATAAAAGGAGGAAGCAGTAAGTTCCCAGCTCCAAAAAACATAGCAAATAAGGCGAATCCTAGTGTCGTAATATCTTTGATTTTTTTCATCAATAGTTAATTATGTTCTTTCAAACAGGTCTGAGCTTCTTATCAACACAAGAGTGTTCATAGGCTGCACGTTGTAGATCTTTGAGATTTAAATAGTATTATCGAACGGCAAATATAATAGGACTTTCCAATTAAACAAGAAATAAGTAACGCTGTTTTTAAATAGCTTATTAATATTGTTGACTAGGGTTCGGAAATAAAATGCAGTATAATCAATATGGTTGCAGTAGTTTGAATGTCTGTATTGCTGCGTAAAATGATAAGATGTAAGATTTTTTATCTTCCCTAAGTTATGCTGAAATCAGTTGATTTCAAAAAAGAGACCGAATATCACGGAGATATCATACATCGTACTAAAAATAAGAAAGCATCTTGATACAAATCAAGATGCTTCATGCTATTATAAAAATTGACTTTTAGGTCTATTTTATGAACTGTTTTATTTTCAATTTGAAGGTTGCATCTCGCCCTGCAGTAACGAGTTCATCTATTTTGAAGATGATGACTTCATTTGGATTTTCAGATAAGGATGTTCCTTTGTATAATACTACAAACCGATCAGCAGTAGGATGTAGAGCATGTGTAGGAGCACCTGCGTATACCACCCATATTGGGCCTGTCACCGGCTGCCCCATGCTAGTCGCATCTAATCCTAATGATGTTGCTTCTTTGAAATCAAGTTCTTTTAAGTTCGCGATTTTGATATCTTCAATGCTTTTTCCTTTTAAATCAAAATATCCAAATTTATAAGCTGTTGTACTTGGCTTAAGCGTAGTACCCGACAACCCAGAAAAATTAACAAGACTTGTTTCGACAGTTTCTGTAATTTTATCATTTAATAAATCATAAAATACTGTCTTACCAGAAGCAACAGCAACAGTACCTGTTTTTACCTCTTTTTCTTTGAGGATATTGATGTTATGCGATTCCGATTTTAATTGGTATCGTGCATTTCCATCTTTGGCTGTTACTTTATCTGCTTGCATAATGATGACTTCAGTTTGTGCACCACTTGTGATGTCTGATTTTTTGTAGAATACAATATAACGATCTGCAGTCGGGTATACAGCATGATTATTTTTATAGTCATAAATAATCCAAGTTGGACCGTTTGCCGGTTCTCCTGCAGTAGAGGCATCTATGGTTAAAAAATTCGTTTCTTTAACATCCAATTGGTTAAAGTCTGCTGTATTGGTTAACTTAATATCTTTAATACTCGTATTTTTCAAATCAAAATATCCCATTTGATAACCTTGGTTTCCCAAATCTAAACGAGACCCGTACATGCCTGAAAGTTTAAAAGTATAGGAGCTTTCTGTCGCATCTTCTTGTTTCTTTAAGTCGTAAAATATAGTTTTACCACTCGGTACAGCAACATTAAGTCCTTCAGTTTTGAAAACTTCTTCTTCTTTTGGATCTTCAACTTTATCTTTTTTACAAGCTGTAAATTGAAAAGAGGTCAGTGCAATAGCACTAACACACAGGATACTTTTTAATTTGTGTGATGATTTCATGATTAGACGGATTTAAAATTACGAGACAACTGCTTTTGAATTAAAGGTATTGGTAAAGGCTTCAAATGTCGCTAATGCAGCGTCAATAGCTTCTTGCTCGTCATTTTCGGCAACTTCTGCATTGATAATTGCAGTAAACTCCGCCCATTTTTCCATTGATTGGTCACCATAACCATTAAAAAAGTTGAATCCCGAATTAATACCTCTATGTTGAAGCATTTTGACAATATGTGGCCCGCCCATGATAGATCCCTCTAATACATATAGGGCACCGATCGCTTGGTTTTTTGTGCTGATCGTCGGTAACACAACTTCAGGTAAGTTTTCTAAACTACCACCAAGTTCAATGATATCTTTGGCAACATGTGATGCATTTCTGCGTGTGGCATAGTAAGACGCTAAGCTTGCTGGTAATGCCGCTTCAATGTTTCCTTCTGCAGCATTAAAATAAGCATAGAAATATTTCAATACGTCTGCATAATCTAAGTTATTTTCAATAGCCTTCAATTTAAAAATAACTTTTTTTTCTAACTCTTGATGGCCATTTTTTGTGGCTTCTTTGATTTTTAAGTTTAACATGATATTTGCTTATTAATTTTATAAATTACTCGTTTTTAAATTTTTTGTTCCATCTTCTTGTATGAAATATCGGAAAGTAAAGTAGGGGGCAGGCCAGTAAAGGTCAGTAATAGGCGTAAAATTGTGAATACCCTGATATACACTGATCATTTGTAGCTTGACATATTTTCCATTACTTAAACGGATGACATAGGTGCGGTCAGGCATGGCCTGTACCAGATGACGCTGTATATTATAATCATACCAGCCTGACGACTCGGCATCCATAATAATACCGAATGCATTTATTTTTGAGTTTTCAAATTCAATATCCTCAGGAGCTGAATCGACTTGGTCATATGGCTTTTTAATCAGTACAACGCGGTGTCTTGATGGATTTCCGTAAGCGGGATTATTTTCCATCGTTCCATCATTAATAAAAAGTGTTCCATTGTATTGTCCTGTAAAGGCAAGATCCCAATTTGTTTTTGCAAAGTTCGTTACCGAATCGGTATGATTTTTTAACCAAGTCTGGTTTTGATCTGAAAACCGAAATAGGAAAGTATAAAAGTCTCTTGTTTCTTTGGGGTTTCCGCCACCGACACCAGCTCCGACATAAGCATTTACATCACCAGCAAGATCTTTTATGATCGTACTTTTTCCGTCGGCTAAGATGTCTGGCTCAATGTTAGGTTTAAAACATGAAGTAAACACTGTTGCTATGCAACTATAAAAGAGTATTTTTATGGATAATTTCATCTTTTTACTTTATTAATCTGTAGGATAGGCCAAAGGATACACTTCGACCAATTTGACCTGGAATTAAATAATTAATATAGTTTCCGAGGTTTTCTCCAGTCACCCGGACAGTTAAAGGAAGTTTGTCAAACTTTTTTTCAATAGTTGCATTATAGAGAATATGCTGATTGACAAATGTGTCAAAACGATCAATAAAATGATTGCCATTTGCATCTGAAAATGCATACTTCCCTCTGTAGTTAGCACGTGCATTTATTGTCAGATTCCAAGGAGCTTGATAAATTGCACCTATGTTGAATTGATGTCTAGATCTGTTTTCTAAGCCCCAGTAGTCTTTTGATGTTGGCGTAAATGTCTCTCCGGTCTTTGGATCTCTTAAGGTATTAAATGGCCAATTCCCTTGTTTTATGCTGTCAACAACACTCATATCTTTCGCAATCAGGTATTGATAGCCTGCATTGATTGTGATTTTTTCTAACACCCGAGTAGAAAAAGATATGTCAAATCCTTTATTGACTGACTTTGGTAAATTTTGATACGAATAAATCGCCATGTTTTGCATACCTGTAGCAACCTGTATACTATTGATTTGATTTTTAAGCTGATGACGAAATACATTGACTTCTACTGTTGTATTCGTTAACGGCTTCCAGGTCAAACCTGCATTGATTGAGGTGTTGTGCTCGGCTTTTAAGTTACCATCAAGTTGATTGATGATGTAATTGCGACGTTCAGAAATTTGTCCTGCGGCATCCATTTCATCCAGAGTACTGTTTAAAACTTCATTGCCGATAACGTAGTAATTGGCAGCAGGATTGTAAAACACCTGATAACGGGTCTTGAAGTCAGGAGCTTTAAATCCAGTTCCTATACCTGTTTTCAAAGCAAGCTGAGGCAGTAATTGATAGGTCACACCTAAACTTGGGTTTAATCGCCCTCCGTAATTGTCTGTCTGGTCATAGCGCAATCCTGCAACAACAGTGGTTTTTTCTCCGATTGTTTTATTCGCTTGGGTATATAAAAAGAAGTTCTTCTGATTTTTGCTGTCAAAATTTTCAGCAAGATCCATAGCTTCTATAGCGCCACCTAGTCCCATAGTCACATTTAAGCCTTCTGACTGATAAGCAAATTGTTGTTCCAGACGATGGACCATCTGTGTGAAATTGTCTGAAGCTAAATTGGCATTGTTTTGCTGTGCTGTTACTTTATTATCGGATTGATAATGCGATACGTAATAGGTAGAAAGTGATTTCCAGCGTTCATTCCAACGGCTATCGTAGAACAATGAAGCATTGATGTCAGTCTCTTTTTGTTGATCTAGCGTGCTGAAATCTTGTCCGTAACCACGGTGCATATCGGATTGGCGATAGTTATAACGCCCTGAAGCGCCAATGAAATGCTGATTATCTTTCAATTGATGTCTTACTTTCCTTGGATGGAAAAAGTTTGGTAGGGTGGGACCGTGGTTCCGCTAGACTGAAATTTTTTGTTTGTATTAAAACCATCCGTACGGTAGTAATTCGTAGAGAGTAAAGCTGTTCCTCTATTTTTATTAAAGGAAGTCTCACCTTCTAAGGTTGCATCCAATACGTTGAAACTTCCATAGTTAATATTTGCATGCATTTGAGGAGTTACTTTACCTAAACGGGTGATGATATTGATCGCTCCTCCCAGTGCATCACTCCCATAAAGACAAGAAGAAGCCCCTTTGATAATCTCTATACGTTCTATATTTGTTACCGAAATACGTGATAAGTCAAAGTTACCGGAACTTCTGCCGAGCATCGGCTGTCCGTCAATAAGGATCATGACGTATTCACTAGAGAATCCCTGCAGCTGCACACCTACAGAACGGTTACCGCCAGCGGTATTGTTAACAATGGCAATACCTGTCTGTTCTTTTAACACTTCGTCCAAACGTCTACTCCCCATTAGTTCAATTGCCTTCCTGTCGATAATAGTAACCGGCATGGCAGAGTTCTTAGGATCAATTAATGTTGGACGGTTTTGAATCTCTTGCGTCACCAATGCTTCATCTAAAACTTGATTCGATTTATGAAGCTGGAAGCGATGTAGCTGCTTATCTTTTGCGATCAACTCAATAGAGCCAGTTAAGGTTTCATATCCAATTGCACTTAAAGTATAAGTATATGTTCCGGCATATAATTTTTTGACTATGAAATTTCCACGATTATCTGTTTTTGTCGTAGATCGGTCTGGTTCGATTAAAATACTTACATCTGCCAACGGTCTTTGTAATTCATCCACAATAAGCCCCTGAAATTGCGCATTCTGTTGTGCAAGCACTGAATTGCTTTTCCCGATCAGAAAAAGAAAACTAAATAGCAGGCATAGATAGTGTGTTGTCTTCAAAGTTATTTGTAATAATTCTAAATAATAATACAAGTATCTCCATAAAATGCCAAAGTTTATTTATGCATTGTGTATTTTGATTTGTGCAAAGCGTATTAATTTTTGTGCAATATGATATTATTTAAATGACATAATGATCCCTACTGTTTAGTTAATTTATTGCTTACCAGTGTATTTAGGTGATTTATATCTACTCTTGAGTATTAGTGTAAGTGTATTGCAAACAGAACCCTTTATTTGTAATTAGTTTAAATAAGCCCATTTTTGTTCTTCATAAATGAACAAATTATATGAAGAAAATATTAAATAATTTTGCGCTTATTATCATTTTATGGTCTAGCTATACAGTAGCTATAGCACAAGGCAACATGCCAAAAAGAATTGTTTCCTTAAGTGGAAGTTTGACGGAAATTGTTGATGCATTAGGGCTAGGTGCTAATCTAGTGGCTGTTGATGTGACAAGCGATTATCCAAGTTATGTGAAAGAGATTCCCAAAGTGAGCAAAAACAGATCAATTACGGCTGAAGGAATTGCTTCATTTCGTCCAGATATTGTACTAGGTTTTGAAGGAGAGGTCAGTGCGGCTGTATTGGCGCAATTTAAGACCTTGAATATTTCATGTGTTTTGTTTAAACAAGAATTTTCTGAGGCAGGATTAACAGGATTGGTTCGCAAAGTAGGACAATCTTTAAATGTTACTGCAAAGGGAAATCAGGTTGCAGATCAATTATCGAAAGATCTAAAGTCTGCAATTGCGAAAGGGAAGTCGAGTAAAGCAACTAAAATGATGTTTGTATATGCACGTGGGGCAGGAGCAATGAGTGTATCTGGTTCAGGAACTGCTGTTGATGCGGTAATCAAGTTAGCCGGTGCTCAAAATGTGATGAAAGGTTTTACGGGATACAAAACATATAACACAGAAGCTTTAGTTCAGGCCAATCCGGAAGTTATTTTGTTATTTGATTTTGGGATGTCCAGTTTAGGAGGAAAAGAAGCTATTTTGAAATTACCAGGTGTTAATTTAACTACAGCAGGTAAAAATAAAAGAGTAATTGCTATGGATGCATCCTTGTTAAACGGTTTCAGTATGCGTTTACCACAGGCGATACAGCAGTTGCACGAAAAATTATTTGGAAAATAGTTGCTGTAATGAAAAATACCTTAATTTACACGCTACTCAGCATATTACTTATTATCGTAGTCATATTTTCATTAGGGATGGGATCGATTTCGGTTTCCTTTTGGGATGTTTGCTCTATACTGTTACATAAGATAGGTATTAAAGCTTCATCAGGTATAGATGAGCTGACTGTGAATGTCTTGGAGCAAATACGATTGCCTAGAATTCTAATGGGAATAGCAGTTGGTGCAGCTTTAGGAATCAGTGGAGCAGCTATCCAAGGTATATTTCGAAATCCATTAGCGGAACCTGGTTTAATGGGAATTTCTTCAGGTGCTTCTTTCTTTGCCGCACTCGTTATCTCTTTCGAAGGCTTGTTACTTCCTATGATTTCTGCAAGCCTTGGTTATTACGTTCTGGCATTTGCAGCGTTTTTAGGAGCAACATTGACAGTGCTTATTGTTTATCGTATATCCATGAACAATGGGAAATCTCATATTGCAACCATGCTTTTAGCAGGTGTTGCTATGAATGCATTTGCAGGAGCCTTAACAGGATTATTAAGTTATTTAGCAACTGAACAACAATTACGTTCCATCACCTTTTGGTCATTGGGCAGTTTAGCGGGAGCATCATGGGAAAATATTAAAGTATTATATCCCTGTGTTTTGATTTCTTTAGTTATTCTACCTCTTTTTGCAAAACAATTGAATGTATTTGCTTTAGGAGAATCTCAAGCTGAAATGATGGGAGTCAATACAAGCCGGTTGAAAATTGTTGTTATTTTATTTTCAACATTGGCAGTAGGAGCAGCCGTTGCATTTTCCGGAGTTATCAGCTTCGTGGGTTTATTAGTGCCGCATGCTATCCGGTTGATTGGTGGGGTTGATAATCGTTACGTGCTCGTGGCATCAAGTATTGCCGGAGCATTGGTCCTCACACTTGCTGATCTGCTTTCGCGCTTAATTATTCAGCCATTGGAACTTCCTATTGGGGTTATTACAGCATTATTGGGTACTCCAGTTTTCTTATTTATCCTGATCAGAGACAAGAATAAAATCTAGTTTATGCTACAAGTACAATCACTATCATACGAAATCAAAGGGCGTCCCATTTTAAGGGATATTGATATCTCTATTCAAAAAGGCGAATTTTACGCAATTGTAGGAGCAAATGGAGCCGGAAAAACATCTTTGTTACGTATGTTGGCTTCCGATCTGAAACCTGCAAAGGGAGAAATATTGTTTAAGGGCAAACCACTTCGTTCTTACTCATTGAAAGAACTTGCTTATGCGAGAGCTTTCCTACATCAGTCCAATAGTATGGCTATGGCGTTTACAGTCGAGGAGGTCGTTCGTATGGGACGCTATCATTTGAAAGCATCTCAGGAGCAACACGACGTGGCTATAGCAGAGTGTATGCGCATCTGTGAAGTCGAACATCTGGGCGATAGAAAAATACAGCAACTGTCGGGTGGAGAGCAGCAACGTGTTCATTTTGCGAGGGTATTGGCACAGGTGTGGGATCAGAAAGACGTTTTGTTATTATTAGATGAGCCTGTTGCGAGTATGGATATCCAATTTCAACATCAAACACTAGCCATTGCGAAAGCTTTGACTGCTGTTGGATTTAGTGTTGTTGCCATATTACATGAACTGAATCTTGTTGCACAGTATGCGGATCGTGTATTGATGCTCAAATCGGGTAGGAAATGGTGGGAGGGAGCTCCTATTGAAGTGCTCAAGCCTGAAAATATATATGCTATATTTGGTGTACAAACAAAAGTGAGTACTGATATGGCTACGCTGACACCGTCTGTACAAACCTGTACAGTACATTATTCGGCAGCAAAATTTAATTCAAATTATAAACATGAACTGGCGATGGAATTAAAAGAAAAGTACGAAAATTATAAAAAAGATAATCCTAAGGCAAGGATTTACGACTGTGCAAAAGCACTACAGGTAAGTGAAGCGCAGCTTCTATTGACACAATTGTCAGATGATGTGGTGCTACTTAAGGATGATATTTGGGCTATTTTGCAGGAATTACCCCGCTTAGGTCATGTTATGGCTTTGACACGTAATGATGCATGTGTTCATGAAAGAAAAGGAACGTATCCCACACCTTCCAATGAGGGGCATGTCGTACTATTTCATAATGATGATATTGACCTACGCGTTTTTATTCAGAATTGGGCCTATGCATTTGCTGTAAAAGTTAAAGATCTTTTGAGTATCCAGTTTTTTGATACAGCAGGATTAGCTGTTCATAAAGTTTATTTGACCAAAGACTCTAATCCGATTGCTGTTTATGAAGAACTTGTAAATTCTTATCGTGCTGCAGACCAAACGTATTTTACAATCAATATTCCCGCAGTTTTAAGTGATATTTCCATTCCAGATAAGGAGATTGCCGTCGATAGTTTTCAGTCAGATTGGCTTAATATGAAGGATAGCATGAATTCTTTGGTATTTTACGTAAATATAGCTTACAGCGGACACAGGCATTACGTTTAGCACCTTCTGGTTTCGCAGAGCAATTGCCATTAGAGCGATTTACAGAAATCTTAAACCAGGCATCAGAACAGCAAGTTCCTGTCATGGTTTTTGTTAGCAATAAAGGTTGTATTCAGATACATTCGGGATTGATCACGAAGCTTGTAACGATGGAGAATTGGTTTAATGTACTAGATCCACAGTTTAATCTACATCTTAATATGGATGCGATTGACCAAATATGGCAGGTTAGAAAACCTTCTACTGATGGTGATGTAAACGCATTGGAAGTTTACGACAAGCAAGGAAATCTAATTGTTCAACTTTTGGGAAACGAAAACCGGGTATTCCTGAATTAGAATCATGCGTTCGCTATTGCAAGGCCAAAAGGTATAAAAGTAAATTAACGGCTTATTTCTGAAGGGAGTAAGCCGTAATATTTTTTAAATGCATGTGTAAAACTAGCCTGATGTTTAAAACCTACAATCGTACTCACCTCATACATGTTCTTGTTTTCATTTAAAATCAGACGTTTTGCCTCCTCCATTCGGATACGTGTGATGTAATTGTAAATGGTAGTGCCAAAATGTTGTTTAAAGCCATTGCGAAGTTTAAACTCATTTAATAATACTAATTTTGATAATTGTTTGTGTGTTGGCGGATTGACAAAATTATTGCGAAGGATCCGCTGTGCCTCTTCCAGTTTTTGAACATCTTCGATCTTTAAAAGATCCGTAAGTTTATCGCTGATGAAACTGAACTGTTCAAACTGAAGCATGATGAGTTCGAGAATGCGCGCATTGACAAATATCTGCTTCAATTCATTTTTATTTGTCGTGGTACGAATACTATCAATGATCCCCTTCATTTCTGTGGTAACAAAAAGATCTTCTTCGACAATGGAGATCACTTTCTTTTCCTTCATCTTTTCTTTGAATTCCAAATGAAGTGGCGTATGTATGCTGATCATATTCTGATAGAGTTCAGGTGTCATGATGACCATAAAATACAGAAAGTCCTGATTGCTCTGAATCGGATGCTCTTCATAAAGAGAAGGAATGTAACGTATGTTATGTTTACTGAAAGTAAACCCATGCGCAGATTCTGATTTACTGAGGATAAATTGGCTCACGACAGCTTCGCCTTCTATCTCCGAGATAATATCTACGGGAGCTGAAACACGCATATCTGCACAGAGCACAAATAAACCTCTACTTAAGATCTGATAGGTGCTGATGTTTATCGGGCTTTTATTGATTGCAATATGCTTTTCGGATAAAATGGTATTGATGGAGCTGATCTCAGGAAGTTCTTCCCAAAATAGCCATTCATTATGTTGTTTTATCTTTGCTTTTATAATCATACCTTATTACAAATATACATTATTTGTAATAGATCTAAATTAATTTATTGAAATGAGACCTTTAAATGACGAGCAATTATTCTATTTTAAAAAACAGGTTGATTGAAATGCAAACAGATGTTTATGAATACAGTAATAATTTTTTATTGTAAAGTTTTGTTAGATGTGCATGAATTATTTTTTACTTACTTCCTAGCTAGTAAGATTATATTTTTAACCTATAGCCTATTGCAATTAATGATTTGATAAAACTCGATGTGAATACTATCTTTGGTTATGCACAAGCTCAGAATTACGAACATCATTCCGCGTGAAAATCACAATGTAACCATTAATTTCGAACCAGTATCAGGGGAGTTTCCAACTTATAAAGCTGGTCAATTTTTGACTTTATCTTTTGAATTTGCTAATCGGGAGTTGAGGAGATCGTATTCTTTTAGTAGTTCACCAGATGTCGATGAACCTTAAGTATTACGGTTAAGCGGGTTGAGAACGGTGAGATTTCCCGTTTTTTACATCATAAAGTTCAGGAGGGAGATATTGTGGATGCATTAGATCCACAAGGTCTGTTTATTTATGAACCTATTGAAGATAGCGAACGTACCGTATTTTTATTCGCCGCAGGTATTGGTATCACTCCTTTATTCTCCATCTTGAAGACTGCGTTGGTTCGGGAAAGTAAATCAAAGATTGTGCTGGCTTATAGCAATAGCTCTCCAGAGGTAACTCCTTTTAAAGAAGAACTACAGCAATGGGCAAAAAAATATCCGGATCGTCTTCAGATCATTTGGATTTATTCAAATAGTAAAATCTGATGACAGCACGATTGAATAGAGATTATATCCTTTCCATTTTGAAAAATCATTTGCCAACTGCACATCAGGACGTTCTGTTTTACACCTGTGGTCCAGTGATCTATATGGACTTGTGTCGTTTCACTTTGTTGGGGATGGGATTTGATGAATCTCAAATCAAACGGGAGACCTTTTTGCTTCCTGAAAATGAAGAAGACGATGATGATGAAACAGAAAAAGAGGTGGATAAGACGACTTACTCCATCAAATTAAACTTTCAAGGTCAAAGCTATCATTTAGATATTCCTTATAATAAATCTATTCTAGATGTGGGTTTGGAAAACAAGATTAAGCTTCCATATTCCTGCAAGTCGGGTATGTGCAGTACATGTATATCAAATTGCTCCCAAGGAAAAGTGCGTATGAGTTATAACGAAGTGCTGACAGATCGGGAGGTGGAAAATGGCCGGATACTGCTGTGTACTGGACATCCTGTTGAAGACGACACGGTCATCGATGTGTATTAATCTAAACTCTTTCCCCATTCTGGGCTTATCTAAAAAGCAGCATTTTAATTTCATTTGTTCGGGTATCCATTGGTTGTGGTTCGAAAATGGTTTGGACCTGCTAGGAGACTGGTTCGGGTCATGTTCGGTAGTTGTTTGGCATTTGTTTGCCTTTTTGTCGAAGCACAGTCGAACAGGAGTCGAACGAAAGGCGGAGGTGTATCCTAGTAAATACCTATCAATGCAGAGCCGTTGTCGAGTAGAGTGTGGACTTTCACGGACTTTCATGGACTTGTACGGACTTTCAAGGAGTTCTCTTCACGATTTAACGGGGGTATAAAAGCTGATGTCTATGTTTGAATCTTTTAGATTTATTGATGTTTCTCGTAATGGCTACAACCCTGATTAGCATTTTTATTAGATTTAAAACCTGATTATAGCAATACATCTATTGTTTACAAATCAATTTCTTGAGCTGATTTATTTTACATTATTTTCGTTAGATTTGATTCAAACCAAATGAATCAGAATAATGAGTAATTTACTTTGGAAGCCTTCTGTTGCTTATCAACAGGAATCTTCTTTATACCAGTTTAAGCAATTTGTAGAACAGAAACGACAATTTAAGATGGATTCTTATCCTATACTTTGGGACTGGTCAGTTTCAAATCTGGAGGAATTCTGGGAAGATATCGCCGCGTTTTTTGACGTAATTTTTCATACTCCTCACCAAGAAATTTTTCAAGCTTCTCCACAAGGATTTATTGGTTCTAAATGGTTTGAAGGTGCCACTTTAAATTATGCGGAACATATTTTCCGAAAATCTACTGCAGAACGGCCGGCTCTTTTGTTCCAGGAAGAGAATAAGCCCCTTCAGAGCATTTCTTGGGACGAACTGGAAGGAATGGTTAGTTCATTGCAGCGGTTCTTGATAGGGCAGGGTATAGAGAAGGGAGATCGTGTTGTGGGTGTGTTGAGAAACAGTCCCGCTTCTATCGCTCTTTTTTTAGCGGCTAACAGTATTGGCGCTATCTGGTCATGCTGTTCTCCAGATTTTGGATCTTCAAGTATATTGGAACGATTTTCTCAGGTGACACCTAAGCTTTTGTTCGCAGATGCTGCATACAGCTATAACGGCAAATTATTTGATCTTAAAGCTTCAATGATTGATCTATCTTCAAATCTGGAAAGTCTGGTACACGATGTCGTTTTTGTGGATGAACAGGTCTGGAAAGATGCGGTATCACAAGAGACAGGAGTGCCGTTGCGTTTTACAGCGGTACCTTTTGACCATCCAATTTGGATTTTATACTCTTCTGGTACGACAGGTAAGCCTAAGGCAATTACGCACAGCTGTGGTGGTATTTTATTGGAGCATTTAAAAGCATTGGCTTTACACCAGAATGTGCAAGAGGGGGAGCGATTTATCTGGTATGCAACCACCGGGTGGATGATGTGGAACTATGCGCTTTCTTCCTTATTACTGGGGGCTACCCTTTGTATTTATGAGGGTTCATTGGGCTATCCTGAAAAGTTATCTTTTTGGAATTTTATTGGACAGCACGAGATTGACCATGTGGGGGCTGGTGCCGCCTATTATATCGCCAATCAGCATATTGAATTGACGCAACCTCGTTTTCAACCCAAAACGATTGGTTCAACAGGCTCTCCATTGCCTCCGCAGACCTTTTCCTGGTTACAAAAGCAATTTCCCCAAGCGCAGATTGTTTCACTGAGTGGCGGTACAGATGTCTGTAGCGCATTTTTATCCGGAAATCCTTTATTACCTGTCTATGCCGGTGAAATACAGTGTTTAACCTTAGGGTCAAAGATTGAAGCCTTTAATGAAAATGGAGAATCAGTGAAAAATGAAGTAGGTGAACTGGTTATAACGCTCCCTATGCCATCAATGCCCATATATTTTTGGAATGATCTTCATAATGAAAAGTATCAGGAGAGCTATTTTGAAAAATACCCAGGAGTGTGGTGTCATGGCGACTGGATCAAATTTACGGAACATCAGGGTATTATCGTTTACGGTCGTTCTGATGCTACTTTGAATCGGGGTGGGGTACGTATCGGGACTGCTGAAATTTATAACATATTAAATACTTTTCCGGAAGTTGCCGATAGTTTAATTATTTGTCTTGATCATGCGGACGGGACGTCTACCATGCCCCTGTATGTGCAGATGGAGGACGGAGTCTCTTTGACCGATGAGCTGAAAGCGGCTATCAAATTAAAGCTAAGAAAAAGCTATAGTCCACGTCATGTACCCGATACTATTGTAGCAGTACCAATCATTCCTTACACGCTTAGTGGTAAGAAACTGGAGATTCCTGTGAAAAAAATTATGATGGGAACTCCGTTAGAGAAGGCAGTAAGCGTCGCTGTATTAAGAGATCCTAATTCTCTTGATTTTTGGGTTAAATTACTATTAGATAGTAAGTAGTTATTATTAATGTAAATAATTACTGTATGTAAATAAATAATGCCCCGGTCAAAAATCGGGGCATTATTTATGCTATTTTACTTTTGCAAATGTGATGTAGGGGATCAGGTTTGGATCACACCGACATTGTAACGTTCTGTAATTGGGTTATGATTTGCAGCTTCTATACCAAGGCTAATAACAGTTCTTGTCTCATCGGGTCTGATTACGCCATCGACCCAGATGCGGGCAGCAGCATAGTAAGGGCTTAGCTGTTCCAAGTAACGTTTCTTGATATCATCTAGCAGTGTGTTCTTTTCTTCTTCAGATATATCTATGCCTTTCGCTTTTAAAGCAGATTCTTGAATCTGTAAGAGGGTATTGCCGGCAGCAGCACCGCTCATAACAGCCATCTGCGCCGTAGGCCAAGCATATATGAGTCTAGGATCGTATGCCTTACCGCACATCGCATAATTTCCAGCTCCGTAACTGTTGCCGATGATAAAGGTAAACTTGGGCACAACTGAATTTGCCATCGCATTGACCATCTTAGCTCCATCTTTGATGATTCCGCCCTGTTCGGAGCGACTACCGACCATGAAACCTGTTACATCTTGCAGAAATACCAGTGGAATTAATTGTTGATTACAGTTCATGATAAAGCGTGCAGCCTTATCTGCAGAATCACTGTATATTACCCCACCCATCTGCATTTCAACAGCACCAGCTGGTTTCTTTGCTTTAACAATTTCACGTTGGTTTGCAACGATTCCTACTGCCCATCCGTCAATACGGGCAAGACCACAGACAATCGTTTTGCCATAATCCTGTTTATATTCTTCAAAAGTACCTTCGTCCACTAAAACTTCTAAAAGCTTGTGCATGGAATACGGTTTTGTGCGATCTAAAGGCAATATTTCTGCGATTTCGGAGCTTTGACGTAAAGGCGCCTTGGCTTCTTTACGATTAAATCCTGCTTTTGGATGCGCACCAAGTTTATCCATAACACCTTTTATAGCATCAAGGCAGCTTGCTTCATCTGGAAATTTATTGTCTGTAACGCCAGAAATAACAGAATGTGTGCTTGCGCCTCCTAATGTTTCGGCATCAACAGTCTCACCGATAGCAGATTTGACCAAATAGGGGCCAGCTAAAAATACAGAGCCGGTTCCTTCAACGATAAATGCGTAGTCGGACATGATCGGTAAATAGGCACCTCCCGCAACACAACTGCCCATTATAGCGGCTATTTGAGGTATACCCATAGAGGACATTTTAGCATTATTTCTAAATATGCGTCCAAAATGCTCTTTATCAGGGAATATTTGATCCTGCATCGGTAAAAAGACACCTGCAGAATCGACAAGGTATATGATGGGAATTTTGTTCTCCATAGCAATTTCTTGCGCACGTAGATTTTTTTTGCAGCTAATGGGGAACCAGGCACCAGCCTTTACAGTTGCATCATTAGAGACAATGACGCATAATTCGTCTTTAACATACCCTAAAACACAGACAACACCTGCATTTGGACAACCGCCTTCTTCAGGGTACATATTGTCTCCGGCAAACTGGGCAATTTCAATATAAGTTTTGTGATCATCTAGGAGGTATTCGACACGCTCCCATGCAGTGAGCTTTCCTTTGGCTTTTAATTTTTTGATTTTATCTTCGCCACCTCCCAAGCGAAGTGCTGCTCTTTTTAGTTCTAACTCTACAATTAGTTCATTCATGTTATAATTGGATTTTAAGCATGTCAAATTCAGAATTTGATAATATGAGATAAATTTAACATTATATTTTGAGTTTCTCTAAAAAAAGATGTTATAATTTTGTTATTATTGTAAATAACAGAATTCCAATTATAAATTAAAGATTACATTTATGTTTATTGAAAATGAACAACAAATGATGATGATTCGCCAAAGTGCTAGAGACTTTGCTGAAACTCATATTCGTCCCTACATCATGGAGTGGGATGAAGCACAAACATTTCCTGCACCTTTATTTAAGAAGCTCGGCGAGCATGGCTTTATGGGCATTATTGTCCCGGAAGCTTATGGTGGATCTGGCTTTGGATACCAGGAGTATATAACCGTTTTGGACGAGATCTCCAAAGTTTGTGGTTCCATAGGACTTTCGGTAGCGGCACATAATTCATTGTGTACAAATCATATATTGAGTTTCGCAAATGAAAGTCAGAAGCAGAAATATCTACCAAAATTGGCAACAGGAGAATGGCTGGGAGCTTGGGGTTTAACAGAAACGGGTTCGGGGTCTGATGCTGGAGGATTAGCGACTGTTGCGGTTCGCGACGGTGATTATTTTGTGCTGAATGGTTCTAAAAACTTCATCACACATGCCATAAGCTCGGACGTAGCTGTTGTACTTGCCCGTACCGGTGAGAAAGGTGACAAAAAGGGTGTTACTGCTTTTATTGTCGAGAAGGGGACAGAAGGTTTTTCTGCAGGTAAAAAGGAAAATAAATTAGGGATGCGTGCTTCAGAGACCGCATGTTTGTTTTTCGATAATTGTCGTATTCATCAGGATCAGATGGTCGGTGAAGAGGGGCAGGGTTTTGTTCAGGCATTGAAACTATTGGATGGTGGCCGTATTTCTATCGCTGCTTTATCATTGGGTATTGCTCGTGGTGCTTATGAATGTGCGTTAAAGTATGCAAATGAAAGAGAACAGTTCAATCAAAAGATTTTTGAATTTCAGGCGGTTGGATTTAAGCTTGCAGAGATGGCTACAGAAATTCAGGCAGCAGAGCTGCTGACCCGTCAAGCTGGATATATGAAAGATCGTGGTGAACGCATTTCTAAAATAGGAGCAATGGCAAAGCTATACGCTTCAGAAACGGCAGTTTCGGTTTCTAATGAATCTGTTCAGATTTTTGGAGGATATGGCTTTACAAAAGATTATCCTGCTGAAAAGTTCTTTAGAGACGCAAAATTATGTACAATCGGGGAAGGTACGTCGAGTATACAGAAGATGGTTATTTCTCGGGAAATTCAAAAAGATGCCTAAAAAAGAAGATATAATTTTGGTAGAATGTCCCAGGGATGCCATTCAAGGGATATCGCATGTGATTCCAACGGAAAAAA
>NZ_ASZT02000056.1:0-30671 GCF_001006065.1 Sphingobacterium sp. IITKGP-BTPF85 | reverse complement strand
TTTAGATGAATTTCTAAAGATCAACTTCAAGAAATAGCAGAGTGCCTAAGTTCTTTGTCTTTTCAAAATCCAATTGGAAACAATATATTAGGCTAAAATATAGCTGATAACTGGGATAGTATTCATCTTATATTCTATCTAATATTGATGGATAAGATGAATAAAATTATTAAGCATGAAAACTATAGCTTTTAGTATCCTATTTATGTTGATTTCAATCACAGCTTGTACACAAGAAAAAAAGGACAATTCTCCTGATGTCCTTTTAAAAAAGAAGACCATAAAAAGTGTTCCTTTTTTAACGAAGCAAAATGATTTTATCTATGTAGATAAAGCAAGTTTGAAAGCTGTCACAAATCAAAAATTCCGTACGGCATCCCTATTGACACCGACAGGTTTTGCAATTGTTGAAAATGACAAGAATGAATATGCAGCCATAGACGAAAATGGCAAAATAGTTTTGGATTTTTCAGCCAGCGAAATCAACTTAAACGTTATAAATGGTTTAACTTTTTACAAAAGAGACCTGGAATATGTCAAGAAGATGCCGATCTGGAAATGGGAATGGAATATTCTGGGAGGAGGAATCCAAAAAGAAAAAAACTACCACAACATTGAAATAGGAGTAGTAGAAACTAAGCAAATTTTACTTCATAAGGATGTTCCATATTTGGACGACAGTTACTATTTAAATTTTATCCCAGTAGATAAAAACCACATCTTTTGGAATGGTACCCTGTATGAAATCAAAAAAAATCGCTTGAATAAAATTGAACATAATATCACTGAATTTCTTGAAAATAAACGCTTTATTAAAGCTTCTAATGCAGGTTTTTCCCTTTATGAAATGAACCATAAAAAACCAATTCGCAACGGATTGGAAGGTGTCGAAACACTTTCAATGCAATTTGAGAAAGAAACAATCGTGCTCTATGAAATTAATAAAGAGCGTTATACACCTGAAGTTCCTAAACTACTATTAGATAGCGAAACCAATGCTGTTTATCCGTTTCCACAATATGAAAAGGTATTTCCAAAGGAAATCACAAAGGCAACAGCTAAACAGATCGATTTCATAAGAAAAACTACCCTAGTGTATTCAATAACTAATTCACCTTATTTTCTATTGGGTGTTTTTAATTATGATCATGCTATTTGGGCGTTCGATTGGCTATATATTGATACCAAAGGAACTGTTGTTGATACCATTGATACGTATAATTTTAAGGTCATGGATCAAGTAGGAAATTTGGTCTGGCCCGATAGAAAGATGATTTTACCAAATAGATACATGGATAAAAATTGGAAATTTGGGAAAATAAATTCATACGAAGGCATGGGTGATTTATATATTATTCCGATTGAAGACGAAAAACAATTTCGCACTAAAGGCTTGTGGAATCGGCACGAACATATCTGGGAGATAAAGCCCGAATATCATGAAATATCAGTTTTGAATACTGAAAATCAGATCTATGCTCTTCAAAAAGAACAGGGTGGATTGTATGCGCTTTACGATAATAAAAATAAACAAAATATTGGATCAAAAGCCTATCAATCCATTAATTCGGATGGACTGGTCACGGTTAAATTGAATGCAGAGCAAACTATTTATTACTATATTGACATTTGTTCTGGAAAAGAATACAAAGAAAATTAATAATAAACTCCAAATACGATATTTATGATTTTCAGAATGCTGTTACCGCTTGTTGCTTGTGTTTTAAGTTTATCCTCTTTTGCGCAGATACGTACAGGAGTATATTTTCCTTCCGATCAAAAATTCAATGAAATAATTGAAGATCTTGGAAATCCATTGCCCGGAAATCCGGTAATGGTTGTTCAATCATTTGTTCCCAACCGCGGAAGTTATGTTTGGTTTTTAAACGAAAGCAAAGCTGCACAGGACGCTTATCTTAACGATAACCCCAAGGATCTGCACGCAGGAATTTTTCTGGAAGATCATGGCGGATTAATTTCAAAAATTACCTTTAAAGATTTTGCTGTAGGATTGGCACAACCGATCTATCTCATTAATTACTGTGAAGTTGGAGATGCAGATAAGGATGGTTTTCCTGAGTTTTACCTTACTTATTTTCAAGAATCAGATGGTTTAGATGCTAAACCGCTGAAAGTTATCGTTTACACAAATGGGGGCGGAAAAACATTCTTAAAATCAAAGATTACCGGTTGGATTCCTTTTCAGGAAGAAGATCAGTATCGAGAAGAAAGAGATGCAAATTTTAAGTTATTACCCAGAGAGATAAGACGGAACGCTGAAAAAATACTGCACGATGCGAAAAGTCAACTGAATTAATAGGCATATGAAATTACCCAATCACTGGCAGAACTTTATTAAAATATTTCAGAAGAAATTTAATTCTGAAATCGTGTCTGATAGCATACATGTTTTTCAAGATGAGGAGGCTATTAAAGAACGCTTTACAACCCATCAGTTGAGATGTATTTGCCTTATTATATTCCTGTGGCCGATGATTCTGGAGGACAAGTGGCCGTAATTTCTAGAAATGAGGAGGACACAAAGGTATATCTTACTTCTTATGGCACCTTGGAAGAAAAATATTTTAAAATATTAGATCGAGATTTACTGCATTGGATGCAACGAAAATTTCCTTTTGATAACGAAGATAAACAGGAAAACGAATTAACTGCGGAACAGCAGGCATCTTTTGAAAGTGAAAATAAGCACCTCTTAGAGCAAGTTGGTCAGTTTCCTTCCTTATTAAATTTTTGGAATCAAACGTATTCGATTGAAAATCTCTGTCTCCCGGAAAACTTTCCAGTAGTAGATCAACTGCTGGCATTCCAAGATGGATACGCTTTTAATACGGTTGCATCCAAAAGCTTGATTGGCGAAAAGGAAGGAGATTTTAAGGAAAGCTGGCTAGTCATTGGCAGTAATTATTTTGCAGACCCTTTTTTTATCGATTTTAACGATTCAGAAGAAAATTTTCCCGTTTATTTTGTCTTTCATGGTGCAGGAAAATGGAAACCGATTAAAGTGGCGGATAGCATTGATATTTTTCAAAATATTTTACGATCCATTTTTGAGCTACGGTATGATAAAAATGGCCTACTTTCATTATTAACAGAATTGAGTATTTCAGGCAATGAATTTTGGGATGAAGTTTATCAAAATGTGCTGGAGATGCCAGAGATGGCAGAAGATGAGCAAAATGAAATGATCAGCGAATCGGATTGGCAGGAGGCTGAGGTGTATATCACAGATATCGGTCCAAATAAAATGAAAATAGTCTCCTTATTAAAAGCGAAGTACCGATTGTCGGGTGCTGAAGCGCTGCAAATGAGTAAGGAAGCGCGAATATTGTATCACAAAGGTCCTAAAAAATGGATACACAGCAGCGTTCAAGAATTAGAGAATTTAGGTGCTCAGGTAGCAATCGTTATACTGTGATCATTAAAGTGGATGTATAAATAGGTTGTTGGAAAAAAAGTAAAAACTCTAAAAACTACCAGTATCGGGGATATTTTCAAACGGTATCTTTTGTTATCTTTAATTCAAAGATTTATTAGAAATAAGACCGTGAGATATTTGGCAGTTTTAACTTCATTTTTAGCGTTATTTGGCTGTAAAACAAATGTTCAGAAATTACAGATTTCTACTATTTACACCGAACCAAAGCGGGTATTAAAAGAAATTCCAGAAACTGGTGCAATACAAACTTATGTGAGCCGTAAGGAAGTTACAGAACGCTTAGTTCCTCTTATTTACATGCTCTATAAAGATGCTGAAACGCTTAAATTTCGGATGCAGGGCAACATCAGTTCCAGTGGCCATGCTGTTCATCAGCTTAGAAAAATTCGTTTTGAAAGAGGAGAACAAAAGGGGAATACCATCACATTGCGGTATTACGTAGAGATTAAAAAATATCCAGGCAAGCAAAGCGCTGATGTAAAGGGATATAATTATACCAAAGATGAAATTTATAAAATACCTAATGATGTTAAATTAATAAATATCCAATTGTATGAAGACCGCATCGATGGTATAGCAGCTACCAATCCAAAACTTATAGCTGAGCAGACCTTTAATTTCTTTGCAAAAATTTAAACATCTGAAAACGAAACGATGAACGCATTAAGTAAAGACCTACATTTTATTACGAAGGATTCTGATCATGAAACTTTAAATAAAAGATTTCAGACACGATATTCGAACCTGCCGGATGATTATCTTGCTTTTTTAAAAACATACTCCTTGCTCACGAACCACTCCGATACAACATGGTTTAACAGCATTACAGATTTTAATGAGACAAATGATGAGAATGATTTCAAATGGAATGAATTTGAAATTCTGTCCTTAGACGCTTTTGATGGAGATGTTGAAAATCAACAAGTGGTAAAGAATTTTTGGAATCAACATGTACCTATTATTCTATCTGTTAAAAAAGGTTATGCCTATTTTGCTCTTCATGTTTCAGAAGAAAATTTTGGGAAAATCTATTATGGTCAAGAACCTGAGTTTGAAGAAACAGAACTTGTGTCGGACAGTTTTAGTGCTTTCATTGAAGCGATCCAAAAAGATCATTAAAGAAAGAATACCTGGATTTGTTCTAAAGATCGTGAAAAGGTCAAACAAATTTTGGCAATGATTGTACTTGAAAGAGTTTGTTTATTAAAAAAAAATAAAGCGACAATGAAAAAAACTGCTGCCTTTACTTTTTTTAGCCTCTTGCTGACAATAACGATTCTAAGTTGTGCAGATGCTGAAAGAAAGAAAAACAACTTCCCTAACGAACTTAAAAATACCAACTGGATCATTCAGGAAGGAGGGCTTGTCACGATAGATGGTGATACAACCTTTCGCTTATCAAAAAGATAGATACGGCACTTATTTTCAATTTTTACGCAGTAGACTTTCTCGATCAAGAAAGATTTACAAGTTATGATAGTTGGGAATGTGGCAATGATTGTTTCACACAAATATTTGGAAGATATTATTTCACCAAAGCAGATCAAATTGAAATGCAGGTTGATAGCATTGCCCGATCTGGAACATGTGAAGCCCCAACCCAGGTTTCACCATATCAAAAGTCATGTCCTTTAATATGGTGAAAAGGTGATCAACTGCAGCTGATCAGAAAATAGCAGTTATATATTTTTAACTAAAATAGATTCGGCTTCAACTGAATTTTTATGTAAGCTGTCTTTTGGTTTTTACCCTTCGCCGGCGCTGAATTTGTCGGGAATACTTCAGCATAAAAAGTGTCGTTATCCGCCCAAAAAGCTTTTTTATGATCTGCAATTTTGAAGTTCGTAAAATTAATATACAGCAGGTTTTCTTGATCAGAAACTTGCTCCGCGTATTTGTTAATGGTAAAATCACTTCCTACGTCATTGTTTGAATTGACATAAGAAATCCAATTTTTACCTGGAATAATCTGTGGATAACCACCGGTAAACGTTCTAAAATTAACTTCAGGTTTTATCGTATAAAACGAGTAGTACATATCGTATACTTCAGGCGATTCTTCTTTGAAAATCTCTAAATTTAGTGTAGGAGACTGCCCGATATATTCATTGGATAACATGCCGTCTTCTGTATGGACATTCTCATGCTGCACAATCGTGGTTTCTTTTCCATTTTCCGTATACACCCAGTTGCCATCTTTCAGTTTTACTTTCGGATTTTTCACTAAGACTTCATCGATTCGATTTTTAGAAGCTATTTTAAATTCTTGTGCAGAAACCTCTGCTATCGTACCGAATTTACGGAATGATTTATTTTTAAAATCTTGAGTTTTCTTCAATAAGCTGCTTCTGATCTCATAAAGATCTTTACCTTCTAAGGTCAAATCAAATGAGGCTGTGAATTCTGACTTCAGAACAAAAGCTTCAATGCTATTCGAAATGTTATTATCAATGCTAAAGTGGATCGCGTAAAAATCATCAAACTCCTCAAATCCGTAATAATTATCGAGTTTATTTTTAGCTACTTTTAGGTGATCAGCATTTTTGCTTGGAGCCATAAAAAAATGAACAGAATCTAGTATGGTAAATAATTGAAAGGGTACATCCTGTATATTATCTACACCTTTTATCTTTTTGAAATCGGTTAATGTAATGATTTTCTTCGTAACTTCAGTGGTCTCTTTACTAGTTTCAGTTGCTTTAGGAGACGGATTACATCCCACAAAAGTAACAACTAGGGTGGATATGACGAATGGATATAATGTTTTCATTTTTTGTGTCTTTTAGCAAAGATATTACTATTCAAATTGGCTTAATATGGCCGAAAGCAGGGATTTATTGAAGGGCATATTTTAGACAATTTTAAAAAAGATAAATGAAAGACTTTAAAATTATTCAATACACATGAAAAATGTAATCATCAACTTCTCTTTTGCGATGGCTCTACTCGCTTCTTGCTCACCAGTTGCCGAAAAGAAAGGGGATAAATCTACTGATATAGTTCCAAAAGTAGATACAGCCGCTGCGCCTGTTCCTCGAAAAAATACGGTAACTAAAGTGGATCTCCCGACTGATCTTTCAACCTTAATCCCTATTGATGTATTGGATAGCACAAGTACAAATGTGTATGTGAAATACGGTATAGAATTCTCCGGGAACTGTTATTCATGCGATTTAGCTAGTTTATCCATTACAAAGAATAAAATGATATGGACCAATGTCTGTGATGAAAAAGACACTTTTGAAATTGATGATTTCGTTGCTTCTATCGAAGGAAATAAAACAACTTTAAAAACATCAGAACGCACGTATATTTTAACAAAAATAGATAAAGCACCTGTTTATGAGCTGGTATTAGAAGGCCAGAACTTAGAATTAAAAAATAAAAGAATAGCCAAGTATTTCACAATCAAAAAAGCTTTACCACTTTTTAAAGAACATGATTGTGGCGATTTTGGAGGATAATTAATGATTACTGTTCAACTTCTATTCGAACATAAAATTGAATATGTCGAGCATAGAGATTGTAATTTCATTCCAAAGAAGAGAAAAGAACGAAAAACATAATTTGAGAATTAGATTTTTTTTAGTGCTGATCTCGAAGAGGTGCCAGGGGCGTCTGCGTTTATAAGCAAAAGTTATCAATCGAATATATTTTAAACCCGTTTGGTCGTTCCAAACGGGTTTTTTATATGATCCTTTTTTCCTTTTGGTTTTAAATCATTTTCCTCTGAATTAACTAAAAATGAAATATTATATGCTACAGTCTTTAAAATTCAGCATATGTTTATTATGGGCTTTATCATGAATTGAAAGGCAAATAAAAAAATAATGCTCCTTTTTTATGAAGGATTAAAAATTAAATAAAAAACTATCCAGCACTTGTAGTGATATAGGATTTTGTTATCTTGTCCGCAACAACTATAAACTAAGGACCCATTATCTTATTCATATCATGTACACGGAGAATCTCTATTCTTTAGAAGAATTATATCTTTTGGTGAAAAGATCTGACGTGGATGCTTATAATGTATTGTATGAAAGAACTTGGAAAGGTTTATATCAGCACGCTTTTTCAAGGTTAAATGATGAATTGATCAGTAAAGAGATTGTGCAGGATGTATATATTGATTTATGGGTTAAGCGTCATGAAAAAGAAATTCAACAGGTAAGTAACTATCTGTATACAGCTATACGGTACAAGATTATTGATCAGTTTAGGAAATCGACTAAAAAGCTAGAAAGTCTAGAAACGATTGTTGAGTACATGGCAAGTGTGGATCAGGCAGATCATAATTTTAGAGAAGAGGAACTTCAAGTTCATCTAAATTACTGGATTGATAAACTGCCGAAGAAAAGAAGAGAAATTTTTAAACTCAAATATTTTGATGACTTGAACAATAAGGAGATTGGCGAAATATTAAATGTTTCTCCAAAAACTGTTCAAAACCAATTATTAACAGCCTCCAAATGGTTGAAAAACCAGTTGAAGGAAATATTATTTTTATTTTTTTAATTTTTTGGGAGTTTTGCTATAAATCACGACATATAATAAAGACCAACTTATAAACTTTATATATGTCCACTAGTAAAACTAGAATTAGAGTATTTATTATAAATATTTTTAATAAGTATTTATCCGGTAAAACCTCAGAAAATGAGGATCAACTAATTGAAAAAATATATGACCGTCTCGATATTCACGATCTCGATCATATCGATTATGAATCCATTAATAAAGATATTAAACAGCAAGTTGACGCTGCCATAACCCGGAAAATTAAAATTTCCAATCGAAAAAAGCATTATCAGATAGCGGTTGCGGCAAGCGTATTGTTTGTTCTTTCATTAGGTGCTTTATTCTTGTACCAAGGAAAGGACACCATTATGTCTTTAAGTAGAAGTAAACATACTGCTCGTGATTTCCCTCAATTAACCCTCAACAGAGAGCACCGCATTAATCTTCTCGACTCACTACCAGTAGGCAGTACACTTCACAAAAAAGGAGAGGGGCATATTTTAGATCTAACACATATGGAGCGATCACAAAAAGTCGAACTTATAGAAATCAATAATCCATCCGAAACCCCTTTTACCGTTGTTTTAAAGGATCAAACAAAAGTTAGCCTTAATAAACATTCTTCCGTTTCATTCCAGTCCAATTTTGGTATACACTCAAGGGAAGTGATGGCGGTAGGGGAAGTTGATTTTGACGTTTCTAAGCAGCAATCTCAAGATAAGTGGGTTCCTTTTACAGTCCGAACTAAGCTACAAACCATTGAAGTCTTGGGGACACAATTTCATGTTTCGACGACTATACCAGGAGAAGAAAATGTACTGTTGAAAGAAGGTAGCATCAGGTTGGCACATAATCATTCGGACGGTACGGTT
Organism: Sphingobacterium sp. IITKGP-BTPF85; assembly: GCF_001006065.1. Classification (NCBI taxonomy): domain Bacteria; kingdom Pseudomonadati; phylum Bacteroidota; class Sphingobacteriia; order Sphingobacteriales; family Sphingobacteriaceae; genus Sphingobacterium; species Sphingobacterium sp. IITKGP-BTPF85. Next base: position 21,824 of record NZ_ASZT02000056.1, on the reverse strand, counting down.
ATCCTTAAACCTGGAGATAAAGCATTTCTTCAAGAAATACAACCTAAAATTATGATTTCTTCGCAAAGCAGCAAAGCTAAAATAGATTCATGGAGAAGAGGCGAATTTTATTTTGAAAATGAAAAACTGAGACAGGTTATGGACGAAATCGGTACCTGGTACGGCAAATCGATTGAAATGAGTGATGACACAGGTGCTAAAACACTTACCGGAATATTTACAAGATACAATACTATCGAAGATGTGCTGCACATGATCGCACTCACAAATAGTGTTGATTTTAAAGAAAAGAAAGGAGTCATCTATGTAACAGTCAAATAAACAGTCAACAATTAAAATCACCAATTTTTTAATAAACTAATTTATGAATCAATTGAAACCAAAACAAACAAAACAAAATATTCGGGGTGTCAGACTCCTGATGTATCTGGTCTTATTGACCATCTGCATCACTACGACGAGTTCTAGTCTGAAAGCAACGTTGCAAAAAGAAATTTCCATTGAATTTAATAATGTAACGATTAAGCAGGCGTTGCATGATCTTCATGGAAAGATGGGTGTTAAATTTGTTTATTCACCTAATGATATTGATGAAAATAAAAAAATAAAACTATCATTTCATAATGAAAAGTTAGAAGTATTCTGAACAAATTGTTTACCGGGATGAATGTATCTTTTGTTATGAAAGACTACACCATTATTCTAAAGAAATCAGCAACAGTTGAACAAGTTATTCAGAATAGGATTATTGAAGGGCAGGTATTGACCGAAGTGGTAACCGTTTATCAAATGCTACCGTTACTGGAAATGTGAGTAACCGGAGTACATCTACTGATGATAACGGACGCTTTAGTTTAAGTGTTTTACCTACAGATCGTTATATTTCCGTTCGTTTGGTCGGTTATGCACCTGAACAGATTGAATTAACAGATAGAAATTCGTACAGAATTGTTTTAAAGGATAGTGTAAGTGCGCTGGATGAAGTTGTTGTTGTTGGTTTCGGTACCCAACGTAAAGCTTCAGTAGTAGGAGCCATTACCACCATACAGCCAAAGCGTTTACAAAGTGGTACAACACGTTCTTTAAGCAATAATCTTGCTGGCCAGCTGTCCGGAGTGATTGCTGTTCAACGTTCTGGAGAACCAGGATATGATAATTCTAATTTTTGGATCAGAGGCATCAGTACCTTTGGCGGGAATCGGAATCCTTTAATTTTAGTAGATGGCGTGGAGCGATCATTGGATAATATGGATCCCGAAGAAATCGAATCATTCTCTGTCCTTAAAGATGCTGCTGCCAGTGCCGTTTACGGTGTTCGGGGAGCAAATGGCGTCATCTTGGTCAATACAAAAAGAGGAAAAGTGGGTAAGCCGAATGTTTCGTTTCGATTTGAAGAGGGATTAACTTCTCCCATTCAGTTACCAAATTTTGTCGGGGCTGCAGAATACCTAGAGGTTATGAATAGTATCCGTGAAGAACGCGGTGAAACAGGGCTGTATTCGCAGGAGCGCATTGATAATATCCGCAAGGGTGTAGATAAAGACCTGTATCCAGATGTCAACTGGTTGGATGAAATCTTAAAAGATAGAGCAGGAAACAGCCGGGGAAATTTAAGTGTCAACGGCGGTTCAGATATTCTGCGTTATTCCTTAGTTACTTCATTTTATAGAGAAGGTGGAATCATAGAAAGAGATAAGAAGCAGGATTGGGATTCTTCTTCCAAATTAAATCGGTACAACGTACGTTCCAATGTAGATATAAATGTCAGCCCGACTACCTTATTTCGGTTGAATATTGGTGGTTATCTTCAAGACCGCAATCGTGCACCTCAAAGTGTTGATGCTCTTTTTCAGGAGGCATTTACAATTCCCCCATACGTCCATCCAACCATTTACTCTAGCGGAGAAATACCACGTACCTCAGGACGTACCAATCCGTGGGCGCTAGCTACGCAACGCGGGTATGAAAGATTAAGTGATAGCAAAATTGAATCCTTGTTTTCCATAGAGCAAGATTTATCCTTTTTTTTAAAAGGGTTAAAAGCAAGAGGTCTTTTTTCTTTCGATCGTTATTCTAGTACTTCCGTAGTACGAAGTAAAGATCCAGATTATTACAATCCGGCCATAGGAAGAGATGAAGAGGGACGTTTGAAACTTGTTATAGATAGCTATGGGCAGGAGTTCTTAGGTTACAGCAAAGGATCAGATTGGGGAGATAAGAGTATGTATTAGAAGGAGCAATCAACTATGCTCAAAATTTCGGAAACCATAACATCGAGGGGATGGTACTCTATAATCAGCGAAACTACGATAATGGCGATCTGTTGCCTTACCGTAATCAAGGTATTGCAGGTCGTTTTTCCTACAACTACGCTAACCGCTACATAGGTGAGTTCAATTTTGGTTATAATGGATCTGAAAATTTTGCTCCTGGTAAAAGGTTTGGTTTCTTCCCCTCTTTTGCATTGGATGGTATCTATCAGAAGAAACTTGGATGCAACATTTGAGAAGTACGGTCAATAAACTTAAGTTCAGAGGTTCCTACGGTTTAGTCGGAAATGACAAGCTGGATGGTCGACGCTTCGCTTACATTACCACGATTAATGAGTCCACGGGTTATTCGTGGGGTATCAATAATGATTTCAGACGATCGGGCAGAATTGAAGGTGATCAGGGAAATCTTGATTTGACGTGGGAGACGGTAAACAAGACCAATCTAGGTTTTGAACTGGGACTGTGGAATGCACTTGACTTTCAAATCGATTATTTTACAGAAAAGCGCAGCAATATTTTTATGCAACGTCGGTCTATACCTGGCTCCAGTGGATTTACAAATCCGCCGTGGGCAAACTATGGGAAAGTGAATAATCAAGGAGTAGATGCATCAGTTGAATTTAGTAAAGCATTAAATCCGGATTTATTTCTATCAGTAAGAGGTACATTCACTTACGCACATAACAAAATCATTGAGCAAGATGAGCCATCAGCAGTAATTGGCACATCCCGTTCTTCGACAGGGAAGTCAATCGGACAGCTATTTGGTTTAGTGGCAGATGGTCTTTTTGAGGAACAGGATTTTGCCGATGTCGCAAATGGACAATTAAAAAGTGATATACCTAAACATACCTTTGGCCCTGTTCGTCCTGGAGATATTAAATACGTGGACCTAAACCATGATGGTGTGATTGATGCATTTGACAGAACTGCAATAGGAGGTACAGAAGATCCTCAGATTGTATACGGTTTTGGAGCAAATGTGCGCTATAAATCTTTTGACTTTGGCTTCTTTATGCAAGGACTTTCAAAGACGGACCGTATTATCGGAGGATCTAATTTTATTCCCGGTAGTTCCAATGGTGCTATGGGAAACATGTTTGATAACGTATCCGACCGTTGGACAGTATCCGATCCCAGACAAGATGTTTTTTATCCTCGTTTGTCAGATTATCAAAGTTCCAATAATAATATGGCCTCAACCTGGTGGTTGCGAGATATGAGTTTTTTGAGATTGCGAAATGTTGAACTGGGTTTTAATATGCCTTCCAACTGGATAAATCCCATTCAAATAAAAAACCTACGTATTTTCTTAAGAGGGAATAATTTATTGACTATTTCAGATTTTAAGCTTTGGGATCCGGAGCTAGGCGTCAATAATGGTATGCGCTATCCAATTATGAAGTCTATGTCAATAGGTATGGAATTGAATTTTAAATAACAGCCTGATTACTATAAAAATACTGTAATGAAAAAATCTAAGATATTAATATCCATCATTTTTATAACCTTTGCCCTAACCTCGTGTACAAAATATTTGGATAAGATGCCAGATGATCAATTGACATTAGAAATGGTGTTCAATGATAAAACGCGTACTGAGGATTGGCTTGCCGGTATATATAGTAATATTCCCGATCCCTATTGGGGCTATACCCGTTCGATCGGCTGGGATCCACTATCAGACGATATGGCGCCATCTACAGGATGGGAACAGTTTGGTTGGACCTTGCTTGCAAAACAAACCGGCAATTGGAATCCAACTAGTGATTGGGATCCTAATTATTGGAGCGAGCTACCTAAAAGAATCCGCTCTGCCTATATCTTTTTAGAACATGTCAAACCCAATGCTGCACAATTGGTAACCGAAGACGAAGTAAACCTGATGAAGGCGGAAGCTCGTTTTATGATTGCTTATTATTATTCGCTGTTGCTGGAAACATACGGAGCAATACCTTTTCAACTCGGTATGGCAGATCCCAATGGCAGTGAAGAAGAGTTAATGCTAGGTCAAACGCATTTGATAATGTCGTCAAATGGATCGATCAGGAGCTATTAGACCTGTCTGCGGTGCTGCCTGCAAACTACACCAATACACAAAAATATGGAAGAGCTACTTCCATTATGTGCTTAGCTGTTAGAGCAAGATTACTTTTATTTGCGGCAAGCCCCTTAGTTAATGGCAATAGCGCCTACAAATCTTTTGTAAATAATAAAGGAGAGGCCATTTATAATGCAACATTCGATGCAAATAAGTGGGCCATTGCCACCCAAGCCAGTAAATTGCTTATCGATCGTGCTGAAGCTTCAGGACATAAGCTCTATTATGAATATAATGCTGATGGAAGCATAGATCCATTTATGTCGTATCTGAATATGATGTTCAGAAGACCCCAAGATGGCAATAAAGAAATACTATTCGCAAGACCTAATTCAGATTTTGGTGAATACGATCGACATGCCCAGCCTCGTGGGACAGGAGGCAATGGAGGTTTAGGAATCACCCAATCATTGGTTGATGCATTTTATATGGAAAATGGGCGTACCATCAATGATCCCCTCTCAGGGTATCGGGAGAAAGGATTTTCAACTGCCAATGAAATTCGGAATACACAATGGGCAGAATCCAAAGGAGGAGGTATTGTAACCCTACAGGGAACTTTTAACATGTACACCCATCGAGAGCCACGGTTTTATATTTCTGTGCTGTATAACGGCGCTTGGTTTAGGAGAGAAAATCGAACAACTGAATTTTATTTAGGAAGCTGGGATGGTGGACCGACACATGATGCGCCACAGAACGGGTACCTGGTACGAAAAAAGTACACCCCGATTATGACCCTCGCAACGGCACGAATCCTTATCGGCCAGGTATTCTCTATCGTTTAGGAGAAGCGTATCTCAATTATGCAGAAGCATTAAATGAAAGTAACCCTGGTCACGCCGACATATTGAAATATTTAAATTTAATTCGGGAGCGGGGAGGTATTCCACAATATGGAACAGGGCCGTCCGCATTACCCGTTCCAAGCAGTCAAGAACAGGTACGTCAGGCTATTCGTCAAGAAAGACGTGTAGAGCTCAACAATGAGGGAATTCGTTATCGCGATATTCGTAGATGGAAAATAGGAGAGCAGACTATTAATGGTAATTTTTATGGAATGAATTTTTCTGGTACAGAAAAGATGATAACGATGCTAATCCGAAAGCGTTTTTCAAAAGGTCAGTATATCAGAAACGTCTTTTCTCAGAAAAAAATTATTGGTTTCCAGTACCTCAGTCGGAAATTGATAAGAATAAAAATTTAGTTCAAAATCCTTTCTGGGACTAGGGTAATCATTATTGCATTTTTATCATGCTATTAATTTTATAGCCGTCAACACAAACTAAGTGTATTGTTTCTAAAAGTATCGCACTTTTGGAAATAATACATTCAGTTTGTATTATGTTTTCACAATGATGGTACTCCTTGATATTGAATTTATCATTTAACTATTTAAGGAAGTACGAACAACCCGTCTATTTTAAAAAAACTCCAACTTAAAAGAATCAAACTACTGTTATAAATAATGTTACTGAACTTATGTATATTAGGCTAGTATAAGCAACTATAAGCCACAAGCACAAAAATGAATATAGAAACATTTTTCTCATCTGAATTGATTCTTGAAAACGAGTCAATTTTTATGCGCCCTTTGACCATTCATGATATTGATACAATAGAATCTATTAGCTATAGTACAGCACTAGGCGAATTTGGAGCAAGAGTAAAAAACAGAAATGATCTAACAGATTATTTTAATTTCTGTCTTCATGCAAAACAGGAAAAGGAATTATACCCACTCATCATTATCAGGAAGGAAGACGGTGATCCAATCGGATTAACGATGTTTGGAAATATCAGTTTTCAGCATAAAAGATTAGAAATCGGATGGACATGGATTGGCGAAAAATATCAAGGAACAGGTATAAATGCAATTTGTAAAAGACTTCTCCTTGACTATTCCTTTGACATCTTAGATCTACGTCGAGTAGAATTTAAAATAGATATCAACAATCTCAAATCACAAAGAGCAATAGAAAAGATCGGTGCGTTTAAAGAAGGGCTTTTAAGAAATTACAATATTCAGTCTTATGGTGAAAGTAAAGGAACGTACGTTTACAGTATTCTTCAAGAAGAATGGGGAACAATGCCTAAATGATCAGTAATGGAGTTATTACGCGGTGAAGAAAAACCATTTAAATTATCCATTTCTCCAAAATCTTTTTTCAATTATGCGAACATTTTCGGCGTCTTTCAGTGTTTGAAGATAATTCGATAACTGTAGCAATTCATCATCCACAGGGTCTCCGGTGAATTCAGCTACCTGGACTGCATTACCATAGTTTAGCATTGATTTTTCAGCTGTATCATCGATTATAAGCGTCCTTTCCAACTTAAATCCTTTTTGCTTGATTTTAGATAATCTTTTTACAAAGTAGTAGTCATCAGTCACACTTTTACGTTTTTTTGTCGTTCGCGATCTTCCCCAGACAAATTCAAATGTAATATGCGCAGGTTTGATTCTTTCAACCAATTGTTTTACATAAACATCGTCTGCCGAACTCCATATCGCTAATTTGAAATCCCTTGCTAATAACGTAAGGAAGTGATCTAAATAAGGTCTTTTATAAATGAAATATGAACCCATCTTGAAGTCTTCATCTCTTTCGAGTTTATTTTGCACAGCATAAAGCAGAGTTTCGTCTAGATCCAAGACTATTAGGATTTCCATTTTACAATCATAGGGAGATTTTCGCAATATTTTACTCGAAATTTTCAGATGTCACTAAAATTGGATCATTTTAATAATCATGTCCCTCATTTGGACCAGATAAGATTGATTATTCGAAAAAGTATTAACAGATCACTGAATCTTAAATACTTTAATTTTTAGGAATAAGGCCAGAAGATTATTACTTTTACTTGTGAAAGGAACAAAGTAATTACAGTAATTTTTTTCTGATAAACATGCGAGATCTAGATGTCATCTATTCCAAATTTATTGAAAAGTTAAAATTAGTATTGCGATATATATTGGAAAATTTTGGGGAGAAAGAAATCTTGATGCGAAAAAACCAAGGACTTATTCAAAATCGAAATTTTGGCATCAAAAATTCTCAGATTAAAGGATATGTTTTTCATGGTTATGGTTGCGATTTTAGATTTAAAAATGAAGATGTGGATATTGAATTTGAAAACGATAATATTGGATTTACAGATTGGAGTTTTTATTTATTCGTGGATGGGCATAATTCAGAGATAACAGAAGCAATGTGTAAAGCATTTTTGAAAGAGAAGTTGAAAAACAAGAATTAAGATTTCTAAATAGAATATATGAGATTAATGAATAGCAACTTTTATGAAAATGCGTTCTACATTTAAAGTTCAAATTACTTAAATTAATTTTTATATTCCTTAAGATGGAAATAAAAGGCAATAAAGTACACCTAAACCAATGGTTATTTCAACTTTGTAATATAGACTATAAACTATAGATCTATATTTCTGAAAAAATAAATCAGGCTATTAGTTATAGAGTCTCGGTGTCTGCAGAATTTTTAGGTCTTTTTCAAGTTTTTTTAAACGATCGTCATAGTTGGACGTTATTTGATCGACCTTCTGTTTTATTGCAATCCCGTTCTGGAAAGTAATAGTAGTAAATAATTTTATATCGCCCAAAACTTCTACGTAGTGTAAATCTTCGTTTCCCACATCCTTTTTCACTTCAGCAGAAGTTGATAATGGAAGGCCAAATTTTTTTATAATATCTTCTTTTTTCATACCAACTGATTGCGCATCTGCAAATCGGCTTTGAGGTATTGCTTGTCTTATTTGATTTTGAGTTGTCAAATGAGACGAAAAACATGAAGTTAGCGTGAAAATTAAGTAACCGCAAGAAACTAAACTATAAAATTTTCGCATAATGATTGGAGTAATAATAAAACAATGGATTACTTATCTGTAACCGTAATTTATAAATATACAGATTGTTATCTTTTAAATCGTGAAGGTTTTCTTATTTCTATGTAACTTTTTATAATCTAAATTTCTTAAACTGTAAGATATAATTATCCGCTTCAGCGTTAGTAATTCGATATATACGTTCTTATAATCAATTAATATTTACATCTATAAAACAAAGCAACTATAAATTGCTAGTCAAGGGTCTGAAGAGCTTTCAAATCTTTTGAGTATTATCCATTTCTTGGTGATTTCCTGCTTTCATGATCGAATCCTATTAAATATTTTAATACGATTTATTATCAATCAGATGCAAAACTCCTATAGCTTATAGCAGTTTTGCATCCTGTACCATTTAATTTTAATGCATAAGAAGGTGAAGCAAGACAGCTATCAGGCTAAATTTTCCAGATACAATAAGACCTCTTCCTTTTTTCTAATTGATACCGGTATCATTTCTTTATTGGTCATTTCGAGAAAACCCTCCCGATAGTATTTTTTTACATATAAGAAGTTTACTAAATAAGACTGATGGCAACGGAGAAAACCACATCTAGTCAGCATATTCTCATAGAGCTTGAGCCCTTTAGAGACCAGCACCTCTCTTTTATCTGTAAGAAAAAACGTAGTGTAACTTTTATCGCTTTTACAGTAAATGATATCATCCATCGATACGATTTCGATATACTCTTGACTTTTGAGTGCAATCCTCCGATTTAACGGGGTTTCCGGAGAGAGGTAGTGATCTTTTGCTAGAGTAACACGTTCCAGATCCACAGTCATTTGCCCACGGTGCTGTCGGCATTTATCCAGCATGGCATGCAGGGACTCTTTGTTTACAGGTTTTAAAAGATAACCAAGTGCTCCCAGGTTCAGCGCTTCAATGGCGTACTGATCGTATGCTGTTAAAAAAACGATCTGGAAATTTTCTGTTCCGATCTCATCAAACAATTGAAAGCTATTGCCATCCTTCAGTCTAATGTCAGCAAGGATCACATCTGGTTTTAAAAAAGGTATTTCCACTGCCGCCTCAGCGATCCCTTCGGTATAGCCAACCACCTTGATGTCCGGCATTTCATTCAGTATCTGCAGCAGATGGCGCAGAATAATTTTTTCGTCTTCTAAAACGTAGACCTTTATCATAGTTTCCTTATATATTTTTGATAATGGGTAAATTTATTTTAATGCTAATGCCTTGTTTGCCAAAGGCTTTTTTTTCAATGAGCTCAAAATGTGCATGCTGATTATTGAGTCTATATAATAACTGCAGACGTTCTCTCAATATATCTTGCGCCAATGATTTCTTTTTCTGACTTGATGTTTTTTGGTGTGTTAGACCGCTTCCATTATCATCGATCGTTATGATAATTTCATTTTCCTCTAATTCAACCCGGATAATAAGTTCGCCCTTATAAGCAATATTCCTAAACCCATGTTCGATCGCATTTTCTACAAAAGGTTGCAATAACATCGGTGGTATAAACACCTCTTCGGTATCCAGTTGTTCATCTATATCTATGCGGTAGCCGAAAAGGTTGGGATAGCGCATCTGTTGCAAATGGATATAATTTTCGAGCGAGATAATTTCTTCATTTAGATCTATAAAATCCATCCGGCTCTGTTCCAGTATATCCCGTAGCAATTGGGAAAACGAAGAAAGGTAACGTACAGATTCTGTGCTGTCTCCTGTTGCGATGAGACCTTGCAGGTTGGCTATGGAATTGAAAACAAAATGTGGATTGAGCTGGGTCTGCAAAAGTTTATGCTCCAGTTTTAGTCTACTGTTATCACTGTTTAGTAGTTTGTTTTTTTGCTTAAGACTTTTTTGCTGATAGACGGTATAGATGAGTGCAAGCAATCCTGCTGCCAAAGCTAGACCTGAAAACAGCATATATTTCTGTTGCCTAATGATGTCTTCATTATGCTGATTTTTACTCTTTAAGGTCAGAATATTGCGATCTTTTTTTTCTGCTTCATATTTCTCTTCTATTTCCGCAATGTTAGCCGCTTCGATCTCTTTAATCGTTTTTACTTCTAATTGGCTAGCCATATCTAAGGTTTCATATGCTTTTCTGTAATCACCTTGTAGTACATAGGCCTCGGACAGGCCTTTGTAAAGAAGATACCTAGGTTTATCTGACATATTCTTCTTATTCAGTGCAATCGCTTTTTTGTAATAATATACTGCCGAATCTAGTTGGCCGATATTTATAAAGCTTTTGGCTAAATTGTTGTAAGCTACATCATGGATATCGTTGTTTTTTTCTAAAATGGAAACAAACGCTCTGCTCATCTTTAGACTTTCATCATAGAATCCCATACGGGCGTAGATTTGCGCTTCGTTGTCGTAGGTACGTGCCAGGGCGAGATTATCGTTAGAGGCTAATGCGAGCTGTTTTGCCAGTTTGTTGTATTTTGCCATTTTCTCATAATCATCCAGTCGGGATGCTAGCAAGAATATCATATCGTAGTAGCGTCGTTTGATAACAGGGTGCTCCTTATAGGGGTGAGCGTGATAATATTTGTCCACATATATTGCGGCCGCCTTTTCGTTTTTATTCTGATAAAATGACTTGGCGGTCAGGTCATAAAAATAGTAAGTAATCCTACTGGATGAATTTTCTGCTTTTTGAAGGAGTTCTTGTATTTTTTTCATGACAGCAGCATCCACCACGTTGCTTTCACTAGTCTGCTGATCAAGCGAAGCCGATTTTTTTAAAAAATAGAGATCGCCAGACTGTTGCTGCACGTTCATACTATCTAGCGAAGCAGACGCATTTTGAGGATCGTTTCCCCAATATTTAAGCTTCGCCTGAAAGAAATAATGCATTGCTTTTGATACACTATCTTTCCTTTTCGAAGGATACTGTCTTCTAAGGTTATGGCCTGTATTTTTGCCATTAGCGGTAAAGTATCTGTGGATATGAGAAAAGCAATATAATCTTTTTCGGAAGTGCTGTTTTCCTGTTCCCTCATGCTGGAAGAACTATTACTTTGACCGCAAGAAAACAGCAACAGCGTAAGCAATAATACGGTTATATCGTTTATTTTGGTAGAAGCCATGCTAGATGAATGTAAATTATATTTAAAGGTAATGCAAAGTACCCGTACTATTGAGAAATTAGCAAAATCTGTCGCCTGTCAATCTTATTTATTTAAGGATCGGATTGCACATACTTTCCAAGGTTCGTTAAAAACTCAGGTTTATGCCAAGCATAACCTGTCTTGGACGTAGCGCATAAGATTGGGTCGACTGATGGCTGTCCGAAAGCACAGATTGCGTAAATGTATCTATATTGAAGATGTTTTTTGCTGTAAGTTCCAATTGCATTTTTTTTAGGATAAAATACTGTAGAGAAAAGTCTGAGAACAGATAATACTGACTTGGGTTGTACTGCCCTTTTTCGAATCGGTACAGTTCGTTTTTCAGTGATGTACGTATTTTTTTACTCAAGCGGGCATTGATATTCGCTTCAAACTTAGACTGGACAACACTTCTTGTTGATCCATTTCGAAGTATCGAATTATGGAACTGCAGTCCAGTAAAAATATTAATAGGCCCTTCCCAGACACTTCGGTAGTCCAGACTTAGCTGGTAAACTGCGGTTTGTATCGGTAAGGGCGGAAGTCCTTTGATCTGCGTCTGGTAATTTGCCAGCTGACCATCCCCGGTAAGTCGTATATTACCTTTTATTCCAGCGACGAAATAGTTCAGCTGCGCATTAAAATAAGTCAGCGTTCTGTTTTTAAAAAGAACAAGATTGTTGCGGTTGTAGTCAGGATTCAGTTCTTGCTGTTGTCCGATGTAATCGAACTGCTGACTATATCCACCCGATAAAATTATATACAGTTTATCCGTCATTTTACCTAAAGTATAGACTGCATTAATATGAAATGCATCTAGTACGGGATTTTCTTTTAAACCACTTGAAAAAGTCCGGTTTCCCTTATAAACAAAGTTGGGTAGTACATCAAGAGCACTTTGCGACATATTCATTTGGTAGGAAACTTCACTTCGCAGTTCCCCTTTGCTATGTGTTCTCCATAGAATAGTCGCTTTTGGAGACCATAATTTATTTATGCTGGACTGGGCCTGTGGAGCAAGTTTGTCCTGTAAGGTAGAGTGAAGCAGGCGTGCTGTGATGCTCGGTGTCAACTCCAGCCTTCGGGATTTCCAGGTATATTGTGCAGATAATGCTGTATTGTGTTCTTCAAAATTCAACCGATTAAAAAAATCTTTTGGACGATAAGTTTCCCCAGAACCATTCATCAGATAGAATGCCGAATTGAAGCCACGAAGCGTAATTTCATGCGCTATCGAAGCACTGAACGGGTTGCCTTTAGCATCGCGCTTTACTAACTCTGAGATCATTCCATAATATTCCACATTATTTTCGGTATCCTGCCATACGTTTTTTATACTATCAGCCTTTATACCTTCAGCTTCGAACAGATCGCCATAAAGGTACTGGTCTACCGCATAGTTGATGGGGGAATGCTGCCTGATCCAGCGGAATGAAGATACCAGTACGGCACGTTTCGCTAATTTCTGCGTGTAGCTCAGTAAATGGTTTGAAAGTAGACTGCGTTTTTTGATTGTTTCCAATGATCCGATACCATTGAATGTCAGTTCGCCGATATCATTAGCTTTGATATTGCCCAATGTACCTATATATGTAATGGTCGAATTTTTACCAGGATCATATTGAAGTTCCATTTTGCTGAAATAATTAATATCCGAATTGGTGTAATGAAGATCTTCTTGGTTTGTGAATTTTACATCTTCAATCGCATATTCGGATAAGCTCTGCCTCACAAAACTATTTTTTTTGCTGTTGGCAAAGCCCAGCCATTTTATCTTCAGATCTTTTCTTGGCGAAAAGATGCCATTGAAGGAGAGAAGCTTGTCGTTGTTGAAGTTTGACCGTTGCGGGTCAAACTCATTTAAGCTCGGTTTGTTCTCCAATAGGAAAGGAGTTGAGACCTGGAGACCTACCTGACCAGGTTCATTCGGATCCTGGCTCAAGATGAGATGGTCTATACCACGTAGCGTCTCCAGACCATTATTGTTGGCCGATCCCAATAGATAATATTTTGTTTTTTTACCAAAATTCATCAGATTAGCCTGTGCATTGTAAAACTCAATAGGGATTACACTTGCTGCCGCATCGATACTGCCTACCCATTGCGATTTACTTTCACTTTTGAGGGTCAGGTTGAGTGCTATCTTTTCAGAATGTTCAACTCCTTTCAGGTGTTTATTGTTTGAGTATCGCTGCAGTACCTGTACCTTTTCTATCGGATGTACGGTGAGGTTTTGCGTAAGCAGTTTGTAGCCTTTTCCAAATAAATCATCTCCTTCCACCATAACCTTTTCGATCTCTTTGTTACCCACTTTGATCGTGCCGTTTTCACTGATCTGCATACCCGGGATCTTGCGCAACAGGTCTTCAACAGTACGTTCTTCCCCCTGCAGATAGTTTTTGGCATCAAGTTCAATAGTATCGCGCCCGGCCCTAATAAATTTTTTTGGTGCTACATATACCTCCTGCAGCTGTATCCTGCTTTCTTCCAGCTCGATTGAAAGTTCCAGCGTATCTGAACTGAGATGAATGGATCTGTTGAGGGACTTGTAGGCCAGCGACTGAAAAATAAGCGTATAATTTCCATGGCTTACCCCTGAAAAGAGGAACAGGCCTTTAGCATCTGTAAAGGAGTAATGCGAGCCTCCAGAACCATTCTCAGTAACGAGATTGACGCGAATACCAGCTGGGGTAGACGATGGTGCAGTTACCTTACCCCGTATCAAGGTTTGGCAGTAACTTTGTGAAAACTGTATTAAAAATAACAGCAAAAAGCTAATTCGAACCATGCTCCCATTCATACACCTGCTCTACTGTGCCTCGAGTCTTCGTTTTATTTTCGGTACTGAATTCGACCCCTTCAGGTAGTTTGGAACGCATAATGCGCATCTGCTCTGCAATCTTACGTTCATCCTGCTCTACATATTTTTTCAGTGACATCTTAGGCAAGGTTTGTACATAGTTGCGGTCTACAGGAATCTGACCTTCGAAAGGGTAGGAGACCTTTTTCAGTAACCAATAGTGCGGATGAGCGCTTTCGGTGTATAGCATCACAATAAGACCCGGGAGCCCTCCGAATTTGTACGGACCAGCCGGTACAGGAATAGCCGGATCATAATAGGCCACAACTTTTGTACCCCGGTAGTCTGCGGTCGCTTTTTTACACACTTTATCCCCGAATTTTTCTTCTTCCGGATAATCGGTATTCCAGTTGATAGCTTTGAATGTCTGATCTTCTACCAGGTAGTTTTTACTATCCAGTGATCGCGTTTCTATCAGTCCCTTTTGTTTAGGATCTTGGATAACAATTTTACGGAATATTTTGCCTACATCTAGCACAATAGAAAGCTCGCTCGATTCCATTTCATCATCAGACTGATCTGTAGCAGTTTCTTTTTTCAGCGAAATCGAATCGCGGACCGCAATCTTTACAGTACCGTCATAATAGACATCCTCTTTAAACGTGGCAACAGGCGAGGGAATATATTCGTAACTTGCCATCAGCTGTTGGGCTTTCGAAGTAAGACTTCCGCTTACCGCTAAAAGCAGTAAATTACATTACGTATCATGGGTATTATATTTAAATTGTAGATTCGGTTATAGCGCGTACGAAGAGCACTATAAATATGATATGAGCCATAGAAAAAATAACACTATGGCTCAGATTAGAAAAGCTTTTCAATTTAGGATATCCTAGTTCATCGAAAAACCTTGATCAGTGTACATTTTTTTAATGGCTTTAAAGAACGTGTGGCACGAGCCATTGGTCGTTGTGATGTAATGATCGTAACCTACAGCATCACCGTTCACATAAACGGTTACAGACATTGTGCATCTCCATGCCTTTTCGTTCTTTACTGCAGTTTCTTTAGAAACATGTTTAGTATTCATTTCAGTTGCCATGCTCGAAGCATAAAGTCCAAATGTGGCAATCAGTGCAAATAATATCTTTTTCATCTTGGTAATTTTTAGTGTAAGATCAGTTGTTTTTGTTAATTAAGTTGATATCCTTGCGATGCGTAATACGATCGCATGGTTTTGAAAAATCGGCCGCAAGATCCACTACCCTGGTAGGATAATGTGACTTCAGAGTCTAAAAAATTTCCGCTGGAGTCGTAGATATTTAGCGTATACTCACAGAATATTCCCGCATCTTTCGCTTTAATCGGTGCCTTGCCCGATCCTGCAAATGCAGCTGAGGACATTAATCCGACAGCGCAAAGTGTCATTAAAATCTTTTTCATGTTCTTGTTTTTAAAGAGTTACTAATTGTAGTTTATACTATCAAATATAGATAGAGGGGAAGGGGAAGACTAAGGCTAAGCTATATTCGTTATAAAGTATCTGATATTCGCTGTCGCTAGACCAAAATACGTTAGTAAGATGCAGCATCGCTGGGTGTATTAAAACATATCTCTGACATAGAATTAATGTGTTCTATTTTATTTTGATTGTTTGAATTATTTTAACTTAATAAGTTTATTCCTTATCTTCTAGCAAGACTGATTGATACCGGTCCGTATTATAAGAAAGTGATTATTAATAAAAAATAAGATGATAACAATAAAAAGAAATCAGATCGATGAGATGGAAAAATTCTATCGGATCAGCTGATCAATAGTCTGATCGGTTTTAAACCAGTCAATCTTTTGGGCAGCTGTAACATAGATGGGTCACCTAATTTAAGTATTATCAGTTCAGCATTTCACTTAGGAGCCAACCCGCCCTTGATAGGACTCGTTATGAGACCCCAACGCGAGCATAACGATACCCTTAAAAATATCCAGCTACCGGCCAATATACCTTGAACAATGTATTGCCAGATTGGTATAAACAGGCCCACCAGACCAGCGCCAGTTATGCTTCAAAGATATCTGAATTTGAAAAGTGCAACTTCAAGGAGTTGTATACCGATGGATTTAAAGCTCCTTTTGTCAGAGAATCAACTGTCAGGATAGGCTTGGAGTTACGAGAAATCATGGATGTACCGCTCAATGGAACAACGATTGTCATCGGCGAAATCGTCCAGATTTTACTGGATGATCTGATTATTGAAGAGGATGGTACTGTCGATCATGTAAAGGCGGGATCAATGGCTGTAGCCGGATTGGACCGTTATTTTCTTCCAGAATTTGTAGGTCGCTTATCCTATGCGAAACCAGGAATTGCGATTCAGAAAATAAACAAGTAGGGAAACTAATTTTTCCATTGCATGCACTTTTGGCATTATATGTAGTGTGCTATCCTCAATAATAATTCTGTTATCAGAAATATTCGTTTTTTGAAATCAAAATAGTCCATATGAAAGCGTTGATTTAGATTAATGAATAAATGGTTCTGTTTCTTTTTAGGTTTGTGATTTTGTTTTATTGTTAGATTATTTAAAAACAAAATAATCTAACAAGTGTTTTAGGAAAATACACATTATATAACCAAAACGCTTAAATTCATGGAACATCATCATTCTCACCCGTATTCGTGCACGCATTGTGCCTGTAACAATCCAGTATTAAAAATTCTAAAAGAGGATATTTTTCATCAGAAAAATTACGAAGCTCTCCCTAAAGCAGAAAAGAAGGAGGAAATCCGACAGGAGCTGATGATCAGTGGCGGTATTATACGGCCCATGATCAATGGTTCTGTCGCAACAGTTGATGCCATAGGAATTGCCTCTGGTCAAGTCAAGGTCACAGGCACAGTACAAGAAGTCAAGGATTATATGAGCCAACATTATCCAGGTTTCATTCAAAAGGTTCTTGGCGATGGACAAACTTTGTTGCCCGGTTTAATAGAACCCCATGTACATATTGTTCCTACCGCACTGATGGCAAGCTGGATAGACTTAAGTCCCTTTAAAGGACAAGACCTCATTGATCAGTATGGACAGGATTATATAAAGCTAGAAGTAAACAAGCCTATTAATAAACCTACAGAAAGTGGAGATTGGTATTTAGGTTTTGGTCTTGATCCTGCACTGATGGCATTTGATGTAGATGGAAAAGCATTGGTTACGATTACCAATGAATGGTTGGACCAGGTTAACGACCAATATCCGCTGATGGTATTGAGTGCATCTATGCATACCCTATATCTAAATACGCTGGCGATGAATGCTGTCTATGCAGAAAATGAGGCAAAACTCCAACCCATATACGGAGATGCGGCAGGATATATTTCGCAAACGCAAGGACAGCTCCAGGAAGCAGAGGGTATGACGCCCGCTCTAAATACGATTCCCAAAGATCAATTAGCGGACATGCCTAAACAGTCCTTCAAACATTTCAGCGAACTATTTAGTCATGCAAATGAAAGAGGAATTACCATGCTTTACGATGCTGGCATGAACAGTCATCTCAAACTTTTATTGAACGCTTATTTGCTAACACATCGTCGTAAAGTGCGTGTGGGAGCGGCATTCATTTGTGATGACAGTAATATTGGGGATCTTCAACCCTATCAGCAACCGCAAGAGTATAAAGACATCTACTACGGTCATGTTAAAGTCGTTTCTGATGGTTCAAATCAAGGGTTGACAGGCTATCAGTCCGATCCGTATATTTGTGTTAGCGATGTAGATTATGGCATTTATAATTACCCAGATGATGATTATGTAGATAATGGCACATTCCTGTCTGATAAACAGCCGCCGGTCAATGCTCCTAATGCCTATCAAAAATTAATAACAACAGTTATCGACACCAATGAATGGCCACTGATGGTACATGCCAACGGTAACCAGGCTGTTGACTACGCTATTCAGACATTTCAAGCAATTCCTGTAGATAAAATCAAAGGTAAACGTCATCGTATTGAGCACTGTTCCTTGATTACCGATGACCAGCTAGATGTGATGCAGCAATTGGAAGTATCACCAAGTTTTCTAATCGGTCATGTGGGCTATTGGGGCTACGCTTTTCAGCAGGTTATTTTTGGAGATCAGAAAACACAACTGCTAGACCGCTGTAAATCTGCTTTAAACCGTGGCATGCGAATCACCTTGCACAGTGATAATCAGGTGAGTCCACTTGGGCCACTACGTATGATGGAGCAATCCATTACACGGAAAATGGAAAAAGATCCGAATCATGAAGTGCTAAACAGTAAAGAATGTATCGGTGCCGAACAAGCCTTGGTAGCCATTACCTACGATGCGGCATGGCAATGCTACGCAGACAAGTGGCTAGGTTCGTTAGAAGCGGATAAATTTGCCGATTTTGTAATCTTAGCGCAAGATCCACTTTCTGTAACCGATCCGTTTATGAAACTACGGAATATACCGGTTCTCGAAACCTGGGTCGGTGGACGAGCTGTGTATCAAAACCTCGATCAGAAGCAAGCATAAAAAAACATATTCATGATTTATAGAAGATAGTACCTTTATAATGAGGTATTATCTTTTTCTTTGTAGTAGCACGCTTGAATGAAACGTAATTTCAATATGTATACATCTCCTAAATATCTAAGATAAGTAGTTGACAAGTCTTAAATTTCAGCTGTAATTACGGAGTGATTTATCTTTACATTAGTGATTACCCATTGCTTTGCTATTTCTTTAGAAATAACAGTCCCCATTTTCCGATATACATTCTTTTTTCAAATGTTTGACCGATTTCATATGGTTGTTGAACCTGCAGTTTAATTATTCTTTCAAACTGATTTTCTTTAATTTCAATATAATGCTTATTATTCCTGCTACCTAACGAGTAGTCGATAATCTTTCCACTTATATCTATGCTCTTACTGCCCTCAAAATAAGCGTTGCTAACAATTATAAAGGAAACAACTGTGCCACTAAAAATAAATGTCATACCTAGTGTCATAAAAAATATTCTAAAAATTGACCTTAGGGTTGTCTGTATTTGTGTTGTATAATTTTTGGTCTCGTGTTGCTTCATAAATTTCAAATAAATGAAGGAACAACTAGGGATCATCACGATTAATATCGGTAATACAAAAAAATTAACGGTCCATTTTATGGCCAGAGAAAACTCAGTAAACTCTAATAAGAAAGTGGGGAGTATCATAATCAATACAGAAAGTCCAATGACCAGATAGAAAAATATTTTAAATTGTCGCATATTTATGGCTATAGTCTGCCTAATAATAGGTGGTACTGTGCTGGTTTTAAAATTTGTATTAATTAAGAGTATGAGTCTCGGACTATAATTCCATTAAATTATAATATTTTTTTAAGCAACAACTCAATTTCTTGAGCATGAGTTATGGTCATAAAATGACCTGCATTTTCAATCACATAAGTTGGTGTAATGTTACGAATGGGGATGATACGATCTTGGTTACCATGAATATGGATAACAGAGGAAGGGACCACGTTATTTTTCCAGTTTAAGATTTGATTGATCGCCCACTTTAAAAATTTGACATCAGTATCCTGCAATATCTGTTTGAGCATCCGTTTATCTTCTATTGAGCTGATACCAAAGAAATAATCGACCAACCTATTGTGCTGCTTTAGAAAAGCATTCGGTAGAATATAATTAAGTTTTAGAGCACCTATTATTTTGTAAAGAAAAGGAAGTTCTGATTCACCTTTAGCAGAGGCAAGCAGTACAATCTTCTGCACCTTAATTATTTTAGCTATTTCCATAGCCATTATTCCTCCAAAAGATAGACCAACTAGTATCGGTTGTTGATCATTGATCTGCAATGATAGTCGTTTAGCATATGCTGCCATAGTTTCTTTTTTTAGCGGCGCGATCCAATCGATATGGATTACCTGAAGACCCTCAAAGTTTATTTTTGAAAATACTTTTCGGTCAACACCTAAACCACTTAATATATAAATATGACTATTGCTCATTTACCTTTCACGGAATAATATCTGATCCTTTTTTAGTTTTTAGCATTGCTAAAATAAGCAATTTGAATTGCTTTTAGTTGAACAACTTCTCCAATTGATCTTAAATTTTAGGAAGTATTATAATCTAACAAATGGAGAAAATTCCCTTTAATTAATGTGTATTGCGACAATAGTAGAAGCTAAATCATTGTAATTGTTAGCCTATTTGCCATTTGAAAAATAGTTGATCGGGTTTATTAGATAATGTGAATGAAATCTAGAAAATGAGGACATGTCATTGAACTATCTAATTGAAGATCAAAAGCTAATATTTTAACTTTTTTTATCATTATGCTATAATTATTAATCTGTATTTTTAGATTATATATTTCTAAAAGACCAATTAATAAACATGCATTGCAATAAACTGAAATTATCCTTATCGTTTTTCTGGTTTTTAATCCTTTTTAATCTTTTTGTAACTTTAATACTGACCTTACAAATGGGCGAATTAGTGGAGCGATATGGTCCACAAGTCCTCGTTTATTTTTTTTGGTTTAAAACTATTGGTAGCGTTTTATCTTTTATCGGAGAATACATTTTTAATTTCAAATCAAAAGGAGTGTTTTTGAGAAACATCAAACAATCTCCAAAACTGCTGCTTATCAGTATTTATTCATTAGATTTTATACTTTTCTTATTGCTATGCCTCTTGATCGTTCTTTATATTTAGATAGTCTCTCTTACAGTAGAGGAGGACGCATGATACTAAGCGGTCTGTTTCTTGAACTTGAACCGTCAACTATAGTTGGTTTACTGGGGCGTAATGGTACTGGTAAATCAACCTTGATGAATTGCATTTTTGGTAACTGCAAACCTGATTTTGCGTATATGAAATGTGATGGGCAGATCTTTAATCAAGGATATAAAACCAAGAATATTACTTATCTAACTCAGTATAGTTTTATTCCAAAGCACTTGACTTTATTACGTGCTATTCAATATTTTGATTTGGAAGATTCACCAATTATGGATATCGATATTGTAAAGGAGAGATTATTATCTAAAATAGGTGATCTTTCCACCGGCCTCGTTCGTTTGTTTGAGTGTTTGTTGGTCCTTTATTCTAAGGCTAATTATTGCCTTCTTGATGAGCCTTTTTCAGGACTCAGTCCACTCTATATTGACATGATTAAACAACATATTTTAGCTGTAAAATCTCTAAAAGGAATACTCATTTCAGATCATTATTATACACATGTGATGGATGTCAGTGACAGATTACTTTTACTAACAGGCGGTTCGCTTAAGTCTGTACAAAAGATAGAAGATCTAGTACTGCATCAATACTTAAAGTAATTTTAATACACATTGCTTTGGACATAATTTAAGGCAGTTATGATCATGAACTATTTTAGATAATAAATGAAATTTTTAAGGCTACTATAGTCGCGACCATTTTCAGACACATGAACTAAAGTATACATAAAATAAAAATACTATCTTCGTCTTATTAGACAATCAATATAAACGATTTGCAAGCATGATCATCAAAAAAACTTTCGGTGTTATTTTGCTCTTACTAGGTTTGTTTCTTGCATTCGGTCTACTTAAAGATAGCAGATTGATGCTCTTTGGTAGTATGTATGTCTTCAAACTAATTT
>NZ_ASZT02000055.1:0-30842 GCF_001006065.1 Sphingobacterium sp. IITKGP-BTPF85 | reverse complement strand
TTGAACAAGACTGGCCCCAGCATCAAGTTTTTCAATTGCATCTGCCGCAGAATGAATCCCGCCAACACCAATAATAGGAAAAGATCGGTTTGATTTTTCTGAAAGATAGCGAATGACTTCTGTCGAGCGCTTGGTCAAGGGAGCTCCACTCACCCCTCCCATTTCTTTAACCAAATTTTCATCACTTTGAAGGCCCTCTCTAGATATCGTAGTATTTGTTGCAATGACACCAGCAATACCCGTTTCTTGAACAATTTCAACAATATCATCCAATTGACTATTTGTCAAATCTGGAGCAATTTTAAGAAGAATAGGTTTCTTATTTAATTTTCGTTTATTCAATTCCTCGAGCGTATTTAAAATATGTTTCAGAGGCTCCTTTTCCTGCAGATCACGAAGTCCAGGAGTATTTGGAGAACTGACATTGACAACAAAATAATCAACATAATCAAAAAGTGCATTGAAACAATAAATATAATCATCTACCGCCTGTTCATTTGGAGTGATTTTATTTTTACCGATATTTCCACCGATTAAAAGTCCTTTACGATCTTCAGTAGCTAAATGTTTAAGACGATTAGCCGCAACGTCAACACCTTGGTTATTAAAACCCATACGATTGATTAATGCCTTATCAGGAATTAAACGAAACATCCGTGGTTGATCATTTCCTGGTTGAGGTCGTGGCGTTACAGTACCAATTTCAATAAAACCAAAACCAAAATTGGCCATATCAGTGATGTATTCGGCATTTTTATCAAAGCCTGCAGCCAATCCTACAGGATTTTTAAATTTAAGGCCAAATACTTCGCGAGCCAAATTCGGATTTTCATAGGTATACAGACTGCTTAATAATTTTTTAGCACCCCAGATTTTTGAAAACATTTTTAATCCCCCAGTCACCGTATGATGAGCAGATTCAGGATCCATTGAAAAGAAAATAGGTTTTACCAACTTGTACATATGCACAAAGGTAGGCAAAGAAGAAGAAATTTCATTACTTTTGCAATCGAAATGATATCAATAAATAACTTAACATTCGAAATAGGCTCTCGCGCATTGTATGATGAGGCCAACTGGCATATTAAACCTGGAGATAAGGTAGGTCTAATTGGAGCCAACGGTACCGGTAAATCTACTTTGTTGCGATTGATCGTAGGACAGTATACGCCTACTTCAGGAAGTATATCGATGGCAAAGGACTTAAAAATTGGTTACCTAAATCAAGATTTATTATCTTATCATTCTGATAAAAGTATTTTACATGTAGCAATGGAGGCGTTTGAGCGCCAAAATCAATTACATACTGAAATAGAAAACTTACTCCAAAAATTAGAAACAGACTATTCTGACGATATTCTAAATAAATTAAGTGACAAGCAGATGGAATTCGAAGCTTTAGATGGCTATAGTATCGAATTTAGGGCTCACGAAATTTTAGCGGGTTTAGGTTTTTCAGAAGATGAGCAGAAACGTCCGTTAGCGACCTTCTCCGGTGGATGGCGCATGCGTGTCATGCTGGCAAGAATCTTATTGCAGACTCCAGACATTTTATTGCTGGATGAGCCTACCAACCATATGGATTTACCTTCTATTAAATGGCTGGAAAATTACTTGCAAGGCTTTGAAGGTGCTATCGTCATCGTCTCACACGACAGGTACTTCTTAGACCGTATTATTAAAAAAACGGTAGAATCCCGCAAAGGTAAATTAACGCTGTACGCTGGTAATTACAGTTTTTATTTGGAAGAGAAAGCACTAAGAGGTGAAATTCAAGCTGGTCAATTCAAAAATCAGCAAGCTAAAATCAAACAAGAAGAACGTTTGATCGAACGTTTCCGTGCGAAAGCCTCAAAAGCAAAGATGGCACAATCCCGTATTAAGGCTTTGGATCGAATGGAAAGAGTGGAAGATGTTGATGATGATAACCCAACGGTAAACTTTAGCTTTAAATTTTCAAAACCATCGGGAAGACATGTTGTTACCTTAGAAAATGTATCGAAATCTTATCCAAACCTCGAAATTTTAAGAAATACGGAGGGGATCATTGAAAAAGGTGATAAAATAGCCTTGATCGGTGCCAATGGTAAAGGTAAATCGACCTTGTTGCGTATTGTGGCAGGTGCAGATACGGAGTATGAAGGGAAATCTGAACATGGCCACAATGTATTGCAAACGTTCTTTGCACAGCATCAATTGGAAGCCCTGCATCTGGAAAACAGCATAATAGCAGAGATGCAAGCTTTTGCGCCCAAACATACAGAAACCGAATTACGTTCAATCTTAGGCTGTTTTCTATTTTCCGGTGATGACGCATTCAAAAAGATCAAAGTTCTGTCTGGAGGCGAAAAATCACGTGTTGCACTAGCAAAAGCATTAACAGCTGATGCTAACTTCTTGGCACTAGATGAGCCTACCAATCACTTGGATATGCAATCGGTTAATATTTTGATTCAAGCGCTTCAACAATTTGAAGGTACCCTGATTGTCGTTTCTCACGATCGTTACTTTCTGGATAATGTTGCGAACAAAATATGGTATATTGAAGATAAAGAAATTAAAGAATACCCAGGTACATACCAAGAATTTGAAGAGTGGAATTCAAAACGTGTGATCAAACCTGAAGAAAAAAAGGTCGAGAAAAAAGTTGTAGCAGAAGAACCTAAAAAAGTCAAAGCTGCTCCTTCTGAAGATAAATTCAAACTGATCAGCAAAAAGAATAAAGAATTAGCGGCACTAGAGGTTAAAGTAGCTGAAAAAGAAGTTCTTCTAAAAACACTGGAAACAGAATTAGCAAAAGAAGAGATCTATTCCAACGCGATCAAATTACAAGAACATACGCGTAATTATAATTCCTCTAAAGCAGAATTAGAACAATTGCAAAAAAATTGGGAAGATTTAGCTGAAGAAATTATGGAATTGGAAGATTAATTACACTCACTTTATTAGAAAGGTATACAATAGGCAGGCTTATTGTATACCTT
Organism: Sphingobacterium sp. IITKGP-BTPF85; assembly: GCF_001006065.1. Taxonomy (NCBI): domain Bacteria; kingdom Pseudomonadati; phylum Bacteroidota; class Sphingobacteriia; order Sphingobacteriales; family Sphingobacteriaceae; genus Sphingobacterium; species Sphingobacterium sp. IITKGP-BTPF85. Next base: position 27,858 of record NZ_ASZT02000055.1, on the reverse strand, counting down.
TTTTTATTATGAAAGAATTGTGAAAATAAACTGGATCGAAAATATCTTATACCCGAAAGTATTTTTAAGTAGAAGGAAAGCCACAAAGTATTTCCAAGGAAAAACTATTTTAATCACCGGAGCAAGTGAAGGTATTGGAAAAGCCTGTGCAATACTTCTTTCCAAATTCCATGCACATCTCATCTTAGTGGCTCGATCGCAAGAAAAATTAGAAGAAGTAAAAGCAATTGCTACCCAAAACAATTCCACTGCGTGCATCTACGTTACAGATCTATATCAAGAACAACAAATAGATCAACTTATTGAATATATTCATGCAAGACAGATGAAGGTAGATATATTTATTTCTAACGCAGGTAAATCGATTCATCGTAGCTTAACAAAATCCTTGCCGCGCTACCATGATTTTACAAGAACCAACATGCTGAATTATTTGGCTCCAGTGAAATTGACATTAGCACTTACTCCTATTCTATCACAGCAAAAAGGTCAGATTATTAATATTTCTGCGCTAAATGTTTTGCTCCCACCTGCACCACACTGGGCTGCATACCAGGCATCAAAAACAGCATTTGATCAATATTGCCGATCAAACCAATCTGAATGGAAAAAAATGAATGTAAAGCTAAAGACAGTCTACTTACCATTGGTAAAAACAGAAATGATAGCGCCTAACGATCGTTATAAAACTTCCTGCCATGCAAAGTAGTGAAGCAGCCTTACGTATTATAAAACTCATCTTAGGTACTGATAGTTATTCTAGGCCATGGTGGTCTCCCTTTCCTATAACAATCGGATTTTTTATTCGAAAAATATGGGATAAATTTTAACCATATTCCTATGAGATTACGACAAAAAATTGATTTCGCTATTCAAGTATTTAAATCCATCCTATATACGTTTCAATCAGGTGTTAATTTATTTTCTTTATTGAAATCAATTCGGAAAGCAAAAGATTCCTACTTAAATGATGGTAATCGTACCATAACTTACGCAGCTCTGTATGATGAAACCTGTCTTACGATTGAAAAATTAAAAATAGTACCCAAAAACAAGCTATCTTCCCGAGTCATTCTCATCGCAGACAACAGTTTCAATTTTATTAGCTATCTATTTGCCCTTTCCGCACTTTCAAAAGAGGTAATTATCATGAGTTCCCAATTATCCGATCTCCAATTAGAGAAAATTTTGGAAAATTATCCCCAAGTTCTAATGCTAACAGATAACAAAGATCGATTAGAAAATCTACGTACAAAGTCTTTGATCTATTCTTTTGCGGAAATTAATGCATGCGTCATCAATAAAGTCTCTCATAAAATAAGACGAAACAATGGTAAAATAACAATTTTAAGTACAGGTTCTTCAAATATTCCAAAACCCATTGAACGTAAACTCAATATCTCAAAAATATGGAGTCCATTTACAGAATTAATTTCAAAACTTGGGCTACTTAACTATTCCTCTACTTTCATTACAGTTCCATTTTATCACGGTTATGGTCTTGCAAGTTTGATTTTAGCACTATTTTTAAAGCACAACCTACACTTCACCACAAAATTTAGCGCTAATGCATTACTCAATTCACGAACAACAGAATAGACTGTTTGGTTCTTTTACCTTCTATGATTCCCAAATTCATTGAAATAGATCAAAATGCACTGGGCCTGTTCCGATGCATTATTTCCGGAGCAGATAAACTAGAAGCAACATGGGTATCATGTATTCTAAATCAATATACCGAGACGAACATATATAATCTCTATGGAACCACAGAATTGGGAATCTGCAGCATTGCTACCCACACTGATTTAACAAACAATAACAATACGATTGGCCGATTTCTAAAAGGTATCGAATACCACTTGCAAGCAGATCAGCAGCTCAAAATAAGATGTCCATGGATACACGATCTGTCTAAAAATCAATATGTAAGTACTGGAGATCGCATACACCAGGATAAAAACGGATTTTTATATTATCTTGGCAGAACAAACTCTTCATTTAATATTGGCGGAGAAATTATTCATTTTAGTGAATTAGAAGAAAAAATAAACAGTTATGAATCTGTTGCCAAAACTAGAATTCTCGTATCTAAAAATGAAATGATGATAAGCGAATTGAATTTAGAACTTACCTTAAAAAAAGATTCGGCATTTAATGAAGCAGAATTTAGAAAATGGCTCAATAGGACATTCCCTAAATACTTGCAACCAAAGTCCCTTCACTACAACGATAATTAATCCGTTCGGCTACAATAAAAAACCCTCAACACAGCACATCTATTACCACCTATATATCAACAAATTAAAGATATATTTGTAAATAAAAAATTAAGATTAATTATAATAAAATTCCTTAATCGGCTCAAAATGGATGAGTCTTTCATTGAATTTATTAATGTTCTCCATCTTACCAGATAAGTCATAGATCACAGCCAATTCACCACCTAGCTTTTCAATAGTTTTCCGATTGAATTTCACCTTAAATTTTAGAGCCTCATTTTCGAAATTCGTAACCTGTTCAAAGTCACAATCCATAAATCGTACATGCACGGTACGAATTAAATAATACCGCGATAGCATCAATTCAATTTCCTGAAATAAGGATAAGATAATAACCATGAAGAAAGTAAAAAACATTGCTAATTTTGTTTCTCCTATTCCCGAGATCATACCTAACCCTGCTGTTGACCATATCACGGCGGAAGTCGTTAAACCTTTTACCGACAGTTTTCCTTTAAAAATAACACCCGCACCGATAAAACCAATACCAGTAACGATATTAGCGGCAATACGATCATCACTCCCATTGCCACCCATCATTTTTGAAACAACAGTAAAAACAGCTGAACCAAAACAGATCAAAACAATCGTTCTAAATCCAGCTGCTTTATTTCTATATTCCCGCTCAAAACCTATTATAGCGCCACAAAATATGGCAACCAGCACATTCCAGATGTATTGATTATCAAAGAAATTCAACAAAGAGTCCATAATTGACGAACGTATTATAAATATGCATAAGTAATACCATCACCACCACGGTCCTGATGTTCGTCTTCAAATCGGGAAATATGGCTGTATTTTCTTAAATAATCACGGATAAACTTTCGTAGAATACCATCCCCTTTACCATGGATAATTTTTAAAGAAGGGTACCCGATCATCACTGCTCTATCCAATACTTTCTCCAACTCATACAGCGCATCTTCGGTGCGCATACCGCGAAGATCAATCTCAGGATTGAAATCAGCTACAGCATGTGCAGAAAGTGTCTTAGATCCAGCTTTTGCTGCTTTCTTCAAATCTTTACCCGCTAACTTGATAACATTTTTGCGCTTCTGCACCGTTCTCAGTTCACCCATTGCTAGAATAAGATTGTTTTTTGCAACCTCTAATACAACAGCCTCATTTTCCGAATCGATAATCTTTACCCAATCGCCAACAGCAATTTCCTCTGTTAAATCAGCGGTAGCAATAGGTTTCTTCTCGATCTTTTTATCCTTAGGTAGTATGGTCGAGAATGAACGATCCAAATTGGCGCGAATTTCCTTAGTCTTTTCTTTATCAGCCTGAGCAGACTTAATCTCTGCTACTGTATTTTCAATTAATTTATTAGAGTTTTTTAAGAGTATCTGGGCTTCTTCCTTTGCTTTTTTGAGAATTGTCTTTTTATTCTCCTCCAAATAAGATTGTAAATCCTCGTATTCAGATTTTATGCGGATCAATTCCTTTTCTCGTCTTGTTATAGCAGCTTTTGTATCAAATATTTCCTTCTTTTCGCGCTCCAGATCTACCAAAAGCGTATCTACTTTTTTCTGATGGTTTCCAACCTTCTGTTTTGCTAAATGAATAATCTCTTTATTCAATCCAATTTTTGCGCAATTTCAAAGGCGTAAGAACTCCCCGGTTTTCCGATCTGCAAGATATAGAGCGGTTTCATGGCGACATTATCAAAAAGCATCGAAGCATTTTCTAAACCAGGTGTTTGATTTGCAAATACTTTCAGGTTCGAATAGTGCGTCGTCACCACACCGCGAATGTTCTTTTTATTTAAAGTTTCCAAAACAGCCTCAGCAATTGGTCCTCCAAATAATGGATCAGTACCCGTACCAAACTCATCAATTAATATAAGCGTTCGAGCATTCGCAAACTCTGTAAAATACTTCATCTTAGAAAGATGAGCACTATAAGTACTTAAATCACTCTCTATCGACTGATCATCACCAATATCTGCAAAAATTTGCTTATAAATCCCCATTTTGGAGTGCGCATCAGCGGGTATTAACAATCCGGATTGCAACATGAGCTGCATCAATCCTACTGTTTTCATACAGACAGATTTACCTCCAGCATTAGGTCCTGACACCACGATAACCCGCTGTACATCGTCGATCTTGATATTTAGAGGAACGATTGTCCCGCGGTCGTGCCCAGCATTTAGTGTCAGTAAAGGATGCCGCGCATTCACTAAATTTATTTCAGCCTCTTTGGATAATTCAGGCATTTCCGCCTCAATATCTAAAGCAAAAAGTGCCTTCGATCGAACAAAATCTACCTTAGTAAGTAAGCCATCATACGAAAGCATCAACGGTATATGCGGTCTCAATTTGGTTGTTAACTCGACTAAAATACGTATAATCTCACGTCGTCTTTCAAACTCCAAATCTCTAACCTTATTGTTCAGGTGAAATACTTCTTCAGGCTCTATGTAAGCAGTTTGTCCCGTAGCAGATTCATCATGAATCAGTCCTTTTACTTTACGTTTATTCTCAGCTAAGATAGGAATACAAAGACGGCCGTCTCGAATAGTCAAATTACCGTCAGCTGTCCATCCACTGTTCTGCGCGCTTTTAAAAATGATATCAATTCTTTTACGTGCTTCCTGTTCTGCTTTCAAGATGCTTTGAGAGAGATCAAGCAACAGGCGTGAAGCATTGTGCTTCATTTTACCCCGATCATCAATGATCATTTCAATATCACGGATAATCTGCTTTTCAATAGGAAGATGTTCAAACAGTAATTCTAAATTAGGATACTGCCCTTCCCGATCATTGAAATATCGGATGATAGCATAAACAGTTTTCAACGAAAGAAGCACACGATGAAACTCCTCCTCCATTAAAAAGGCGCCTTCGACTTTAGCTTTTTCAACTAAAGCACGAATAGGATATAAATGATCAACTGGCAAAGCATCATCAGTTGTTAATAAATCTTTAAATTCATTCGTTTGACGTAAAAACTTGTCTATCTGATCAAATCGGGTTTGTGGCTGTATCTTATCAACCAAATTACGCCCCGACTCACTGATACATTTTTGTTTTATCAATTCCTTAATCTCGGCAAAACCGAGCTTATCACTTGCGTTATTAGGATAAATCATGTTTCTATTACTATTTATTTAACCGGTTCTGGAGAAAGAATCTCCGTTTTTTGTTTGACCTTTCGGTCCAGTAAAAGAGGTTGTTTAACCGGATTTTTCACCTCCTTTACATCAGTTTTAAGAGGTATATCTTCAGAAGCCTTGACCGATTCAAGTTTAGGTCCCTGGCCATTTCGTATGGATTTGGCCTCAACTTTCTTAGTAGCAGTCGAATCGCTTTTGGAAGTAGCTGGTACAGACATATTTTTAAGTAAGAATGTACCTAGATTCAAATTACCTTTTAAACCCGATTTATTATAAAATTCTTGCGCGGCCTTTTTGTAATCCCATTTTACACTATCTTGTTTATAATTTAGGATTAGTTTTTTCTGCGACTCATAAAGTTCTTTAAAATCATTTATGCGAGTTAAACTATCTTGAAAATGTGCATTCTGTATAGAATCTTTTCGTCGAATAGAATCCATTCTGACCTGGTCAGTTTTGATATAACCGTCATTCATATTTTTCAGATTCTTACCGACCTCCTCATATATCTTGTTCATCACTTCGGCATCACTACCATAAAAAGAAAGATTTTTCTTAAAAGAAGTGGAATCCAAATCATACTTTTTGAACGTATTGTCATATAACGGAAATATAACGCGCTTTGCACTATCCGAGTTTAATGTTGACAGATAAGCATCAGTTATATAAATCTCCGTTAGGACCTTCACAAAATCCTTTTTTGGAATAATATCTTTCTCATTTGTACTTTTACAAGAAACAAATAAAAAAATCAGAGCAAGTACATTCAGTATTAATCGTTGCATTTCGTAATTTTGTACAAATTTATAAAAAGGCCTGACATTTGTCACCCTTTGAATTCTTAAATATACAATTATCATGAGTATTGCAAGCAACCTAGAAGCGATTAATTTAGAAGTTAAAGCGCTCGGCGTTCAACTAGTCGCTGTATCAAAAACAAAACCGAATGAAGATATCATGGAAGCCTATGAAGCTGGGCAACGTGTTTTTGGTGAAAACCTTGTTCAAGAACTTGTTGAAAAATATGAATCTCTACCAAAAGATATCGAATGGCATCTTATTGGTCACTTGCAAACAAATAAAGTTAAATACGTAGCTCCCTTTGTGACCTTAATCCATGCTGTTGATTCTTTCAAACTTCTGAAAGAAATCGATAAACAAGCTGCTAAAAACAAGCGTGTGATCGACTGCTTACTTCAGGTACACATTGCTGAAGAAGATACTAAATTTGGTTTTGACCATGCAGAATTAATTGAAATGTTACGCGATGAGGAATTTTTCGCTTTAAAACATGTCAACATCCGTGGCTTAATGGGTATTGCAACCAATACAGAGAATGAAAAAGAGATCAAAGAGGAGTTTTATGAGCTAAAATCATTATATGATGGCATCAAGGCAAGTTTCTATCGTAAAAACGAAAGTTTCGATACGCTGTCGATGGGTATGTCTTCTGATTACAAATTAGCAATAGAAAAGGGATCTAACATGATCCGGGTGGGAAGTACTATTTTTGGAAAACGCGTCATCAAACATTTTAAAAACAATGACTAAAGCGATTATTAGAACTGCTGTTGAAGCAGATTGTCCTGCAATGCTGGAATTAATTAAAGAACTTGCCATATTAGAAAAAGCACCCAATGAGGTAACGGTCTCTATGGAAGAGTTTATTGACGCCGGATTTGGAGAAAACCAATATGGGGAGCTTTTATTGCAGAATTTGATGGGAAAATCGTCGGAATTTCACTATATTACATTCGTTATTCCACTTGGAAAGGAAGAAGGCTCTATCTTGAAGATTTAATTGTGACAGAAAGTATGCGTGGCTATGGAATTGGCAAACAACTTTTCGAAGAAACTATCAATTACGGCAAATCTAAAGGATATCAAGGCATGGTTTGGCAGGTTTTGGACTGGAATGAACCTGCTATTCAATCTACCGAAAGTATAAAGCGGACTTCGATGCCGAATGGATTAATGTATCGATAACATATTAGAACAGAAAAGGACGGTTAAATTACATGAAACCAAAATACTATTTCAACCCCTCGATCATTTTTGCATTAATTGCCATTACTTCATGTACTGGTAACGATACGGCAAAAGAACAAAAGAAAGCTAGTGGTGATACGCTTCATTATGACATGAAAGAAGTGCATCGGTATAGCAACTTTTTTGTGAAAGAAGGTGAAAAAATAGACACAACATTCTTCAGAGCTAAATATCCACAATTCAAGGATACCGTCATCAACACATTACTCAATCAATCGATTAATTTAGAAGGTGATTCGGAAATCAGTATTTCAGCCAAAAGATTCGTCGATGCATATGATGAATATGTAGAAGAAAATAGTGGCAGTTCTTCCGCAGCTTGGTTTCGGGATTTACAGGCAAAAGTATATCAAAATACCCCTAAATTTATCAGCATAGAAACCAACCAAACCGAATATACCGGTGGTGCTCATGGTGACCATTTTACTCTTTTTACACATTATGATATCAATTCAGATCAAAAAATAACATTAAACGATATCATAAATGAAGAAAATCAGAAAGAATTGATTAAAATTGCAGAAAAATACTTTCGCAAACTGGAAAATCTATCTGACAAAGAATCTTTAAATGACAAGTTCTTTTTTGAAGCTGGCAATTTTGCCCTTGCAAACAATTTTGCTTTAGACAAAGAAGATCTACTTTTCTATTACAATGTATATGAAATTAAACCCTATTCTGGGGGAAACACAGCACTAAAAGTGCCATATAAGGATATAAAACACTTGATTTCAAACAAGGGTCTAGAATATATCAATAGTATTAATTAGCAATCAACCTCAACGTAATCCTATCCGATGCAAGTTTTTAAATTTGGTGGCGCATCAGTCAAAGATGCTGAAAGTGTAAAAAATTCAGCACATATTATCTCTAAATATAAAGTGGACGCTTTATTGGTCGTCGTATCGGCCATGGGTAAAACCACCAACTTATTAGAAGACGTAACAAAAGCATATCACCAAAATACAGGTGAAGCATTTGAAATACTTGAAAAAGCCAAAGCATTTCATTATAACATATTATCCGGTTTATTCGAAGATTCCAATCATCCTATATTTGATGAAATCGCCAATTGTTTTGTCGAAATCGAATGGATATTAGAAGAAGAACCACAAGATTCTTTTGATTATTTATTTGATCAAATCGTTTCTACGGGTGAAATCGTTTCTTCCAAAATTCTAGCGGCTTATCTCAATCACATTGGTGTAAAATCCCAATGGCTAGATGCCCGCAACTACATCATGACCGATAACACCTATACCGAAGCGCAGGTTAACTGGGAAAAGACAGAAGCTATTATTCAAGCTGAGATCCCAAAAATCCTTAGCGAATATATCGGTGTCACACAAGGATTTATAGGCTCGACATCCGAAAATTTCACGACAACATTAGGTCGTGAAGGATCAGACTATTCGGCAGCAATCTTTGCAGCATGTTTAAATGCTGAACACGTGACAATCTGGAAGGATGTACCAGGTGTACTCAATGCCGATCCAAAATGGTTTGAAAAAACTGAATTGATACCTGAATTATCTTATACAGATGCAATTGAATTGACCTATTATGGAGCAACCGTTATTCATCCGAAAACAATTAAGCCACTTCAGAATAAAAATATCCAGTTAAATGTGCGGTCGTTCCTAAATCCGGAAGTACCAGGAACTAAGATCAAGAGCACAAATGTATCTTTACCTGTACCATCGTTTATTTTTAAGGTCAATCAAATTTTGATATCCATTTCACCGCGTGACTTTTCATTTATTGTAGAAGATAATCTGCGCGATATTTTCAATTTGTTTCACCAATTCCGCATTAAAATCAATATGATGCACAACAGTGCAATCAATTTTTCAGTTGCTGTAGACGATACCGGTCAAAACATCCTGGAAGTACTGGACGAATTAAAGAAAAAATTCAAAGTCAATATTGAAACTGGTCTAGAGCTTATCACCATCCGTTACTATAACCAAGAAACAATCAATAGAGTTTTAGTGGATAAACAGGTGATCAGCGAACTGAAAGATACCTATACTTGCCAGCTTCTTGTAAAAAAAATATAAATGAATACACTTATCCTTCAAAAGGAGGTTCAAGATTTTATTAATCAAAATGAATCAGAATCTTCCGCTAAATTAGCGCTAAAAAAATCTCCTTTTGAAGGAATTACCTCGTCTGAACTTGCAACACAAATAGATGGCAGACAGCGATGTCGCAAAAAAATTCCGCTCTGGGCAGAAACAGCGAACATATATTACCCCGATAAATTAAACTTAGAACAATGTTCTTCGGAAAAAACAGCGATATTCAAAGCATCACTAATTCCGGAAAACGTCACTTTAATCGATATCACGAGCGGCTTTGGTATTGATGATTTTTACTTTTCAAAAAGAGCTAAAAAAGTAATTTCCTGTGAGATCAATCCGCAACTTGCACTCATATCTCAATACAATGCCAAGCAATTACAAGCTAAAAACATAGAAGTTATCGCTTCAGATGGAGTAGACTATATTGCTAAAAATAAAGATCTTAACATAGGGTATATATACATAGATCCTTCCCGCAGGGTGGCGCAGCAAAAAGTTTTTATGTTGAGTGATTGCGAACCCAACATCGTTTCCTTACAGGAAAACTTTCTACAAAGAGCAGCCCATATCATGATAAAAGTTGCTCCTCTTCTGGACATCACAGCAGCATTGTCTGAGCTAAACCATGTCAAGCAAATCTATGTCATTAGTCTCCAAAATGACTGTAAAGAGCTACTTTTCATTCAAGAAAGAGATTTTTCTGGTCAACCAGAGATTACCGCTGTCCGTATTTTTGGTGACAAAACACAACAATTCACATTCACACAGGTAGAAGAAACTGAAACGGTCACTTCATTTTCAGCACCGCTGCGTTATCTTTATGAACCGGATGTGTGTCTTACTAAAGCTGGTGCTTTTAAGAGTATAACCAAAGCATTTGATCTTAAAAAACTGCACCAACATACGCACCTATATAGTTCAGAAATTTACCAAGAAGATTTTTTAGGAAAAATTTATGAAATCATCGAAGTTATTCCGTTTTCCATCTTCAAAAAATCAAAAGAAAAATTAAGAACAAACGCCGTAGCTAGAAATTTCCCTTTAAAAACAGAAGTACTAAAAAAGAAATTTAAAATTATGGACGGCGGTGAATTACATAGTTTTTTTACTACAGATCATACAGGAGAACTGATTGTCATCCACGCGACACGAAAATAGTAAAGCGACAATACCATTACATATTTTCCTAAAATAAAGCATAATTTTATTATATGAGAAATATTGCTTTATCAGCTTTAGATCTTGCGCCAATCAAAAAAGGTTGCACAACGTCAGAAGCATATAACAGAACCATAAAAATAGCGCAACATATTGAGCAGTTAGGATATAAAAGAATCTGGGTAGCAGAACATCACAATATGGAATACATTGCCAGTTCAGCAACCTCGCTCGTTATTCAGCACATTGCAGCAAACACCAAAACCATTCGTGTTGGATCTGGAGGTATTATGCTACCGAACCATTCGCCCCTTGTCATTGCAGAGCAATTCGGTACCTTAGAGACTCTTTATCCAAATCGTATTGATCTTGGATTAGGCAGAGCTCCTGGAACGGATCAAGAAACAGCAATGGCATTACGTCGCAATAATTTTAATACAGCATACCAATTTCCACAGGATGTTGCGGCACTGCAACAATATTTTAGTGACAGTAATGTTGACTCCAAAGTAAGAGCTTTTCCGGCCGAAGGTCTAAACGTTCCTTTATATATTTTAGGATCCAGTACAGACAGTGCCTATTTAGCCGCCAGCCTTGGACTACCCTATGCATTTGCCGCACATTTTGCACCGGCACAACTGGCTCAAGCAAGTGCCATCTACCACCAGAACTTCAAACCGTCAGCTAGTCTTTCAGCACCATATTTTATTGTTTGTGTCAATGTAATTGCCGCGAAAACAGTAGAAGAAGCCGAATTACAGTCAACAAGTGTAAAAAATTTATTTGCGGGGATTCTAACCAATACAAGAGCACCATTGTCACCTCCAACATTTGAGGTTATTTACAAAGGGATTCCAAGTATTGAACAAGCCGCAGACAATATGCTTTCCTGCAGCTTTATAGGAGACAAAGAGACCATCAGAAAGGAATTGGAACCGTTCATCGAAAAACTACAAATCGATGAACTTATGGCCATATCTTATATTTATGATGATCAAAAATGTCTTGACTCGTTCCGTATATTGAAAGAAGCATTAACAGATTAAGAAGTTTATTTACATCGTGCATTAAAATTTCTATATTTAATTATTCAAATTATAATGCACGATGAAATATTTAAGCCTTACAGCACTATTTATAACACTTATTTTTCAGTCCTGTCAAAATCAGAGTCCGGTTAATAAGACAATTCCTAATGACACTGCCGCTAGTGACATAACAAGCGACACAAATGCAGTGAGCAAGCCTAGCATCAAAACCTCTACCAATAAAGAAGCATCCATTTTCATGATAGATACCTATCGGATTTATGACGATTCAGAAGATCCGAGCAAAATTTTAAATGATGGATGGCTAGATCTTTATGAGGAAAAAGGAGAATATTACCTTGCAAAGGTCGATTATAAAATAGAAGATGGATTCAGTGAGTGTGCGGGAGTACCCACGAAAGGAGTAATTTCAAAAAGAAATTCCATCCTATTTCTCAATTTCCCTTTTTTAAAAGCAGGAAAAATTGAAAATCTAAAGATCACCAAAGCTGAAATATGGCCTAAAGAAACTGTTCAGTATAATTTTAACAACCAGAAATACTTGTTAAAAGGATATGGTGACATTGTAGGAACCAATATTCAAACAAATGACCAAAACCATGAAGAAGTCTTTCATGATGTTAAAAATTATAAATTAACATGTTCATTCAACGGAAACTCAGAAATAAACATGTTCAAAGCTGACCAATTTAATGACACTTTTATCAAAACATTATTTGTAGGAGATATTGATCGTGATGGAAAACTTGATTTTATTATTTCAACCCCGACCGATTACGAAGAAAACAGCATTATGCTTATCCTTTCATCTCAAATAAGAGATAACGATATGGAGAAAAGCAGCTATAAGCAAGATGTGCAATTTGATTGTTAACGATGAAAATAAAGGAGATCATACAGGATTTCAATCCGGTTCAAAAATGTATATTTTCATTTTCCTTGAGCATCCTAACAGCTGTTATTTGCTATTGTCTAAATATAAACCTCTTAATGAGTGCTATACTTTTTTGGATTACCTTTAGTTTGAGTTACAGCGCTGTGTCGTGGTTTATCTTTTACCAGATGCCCGTAAACCGAATTGTTAGAAAAGCGGCATCCGAAGACGGAAGCCGTCTATTTGTATCCATTTTTATTTTAATGGCAAGTTTTGCCTGTTTGTTCGCTGTACTTCTCATTATTATCACAGATAGTACGACCGATATGCCAAGGGCGCAAGCATCAGCATCTGTGTATTAAGTATGATGAGCTCTTGGTTTTTGGTACATACGACCTATGTCTTCCATTACGCACATCTGTACTATGCAGACGGTGCCACTGGTAAAGGATTGGATTTTCCAGGAAATGAAAAACCTGATTATATGGACTTTGCATACTTTTCATTTGTGCTCGGTTGTACATTTCAAGTTTCAGATATTGAAGTTTCGTCACGAAAAATTAGAAGAGTGGTTCTGTTTCATGGATTACTCGCTTTCGCTTTAAATACATTTGTTGTTGCATTAACAATAAATATTATTTCCGGCCTTATACATTAACCAAAAAATTTGTACTGGCTACAGACCCTTTCTGGATCAATACAAAAAAATCAAATAGCATATCGTTCTAAAAGCGAAGCCTTGTTACAAAATGTCCTTATAAAAAGAAAACGCACCCATCGAGCGATGGTGTGCGTTTCTAATTGAAAGGGAATTGAAAGGAATCTTTATAATTTCTCTGCATGTTGTGAAATATCCATACCTAACAACTCCTCTTCATCAGATGCACGAAGGGGTGAAATCAGATCTGTTATTTTCAACAATAAGAAAGCAACAATTAAAATAAAAGCAGCGGACGCAAACAAACCAATTATATGCGCCTTAAATAGGGTTATTTCACCAAAAAATAAACCGTTATGTTCAACAACACCATTAATTTGTTTATGAGCAAATACACCCGTCAAAATCATCCCTACAATACCTCCAACACCATGACAAGGAAAAACATCTAACGTATCATCGACCTTTGAACGGGTACGCCAATCGACCACAAGGCGACTTACAATTGCCGCTACAGCACCAATTACTAATGAATGCGGAACAGTTACAAACCCGGCGGCCGGCGTAATCGCAACCAGACCCACTACTAGACCAATACAGGTTCCCATTGCAGATGGTTTAGTACCACGGATAGCATCAAAGAAAATCCAGGTAAGTGCAGCTGCTGCCGAAGCCGTCATTGTTGTTGATAGTGCCGTCGAAGCAAGGCTAGAAGCAGAAAAGGCAGAACCTGCATTAAAACCAAACCAGCCAAACCACAGCATACCGGTACCGAGCAATACATAGGTTACACGTGCAGGTGTATGATGACCAGGCTCTCTACCCTGTTTTAAGTAAATCGCTGAAGCCAGTGCTGTTAAGCCCGCTGACATATGTACGACAGTTCCTCCGGCAAAATCCAAAACACCCAGCTTAAACAATAAGCCATCAGGATGCCAGGTAGCATGTGCCAAAGGAGCATATATGAAGACGAAAAATAAACAGATGAACAATATATAAGATGTAAAACGGATGCGCTCTGCAAAAGCCCCCGTAATAAGCGCCGGTGTAATGATCGCAAATTTCAATTGAAACATAGCAAACAGTGCAAATGGAATCGTTGGAGCACCCACCCAAGGTTTACCATCAATTACATGATCAAACATAAAATACGTCATCGGATTACCGATGAAACCTCCGATACTATCTCCAAATACTAAACTGAAACCAAAAACAACCCAAATAACACTAACAACAGCCATACAGATGAAACTTTGAAGCATCGTTGAAATAACATTCTTCTTTCTTACCATTCCACCATAAAAATACGCTAAACCCGGTGTCATAATTAGCACTAATGCCGTTGAAGTCAACATCCATGCTACATCAGCTCCATTATATTCATAATTTCCATCATTTTTAGGTAAAGAAGGTAAAAATAATGCCAATAAAACTATTATTACCATAAAATAGAAAGGAATCGCTGCTTTTTTAATCATTTTTAATTGTTTTGTTAATCAATATCCAAATTAAGGCAAAAATTACAGTAAAAACAATATTTATTTCAAATATTTTCAAATAAAACATAAAAATTCTACAAAACCAAAAACAACAACAGATATATAATGCATTTTACTCAATATAAAACAGAAAAAGGGGGTAGAAACTTAATTCTACCCCCTTTAACAAGACTTATATAACAAAAAACTACATTTGTCTACTTGATATTATCTTAATAATACTTGCTTAAGCACCAATTTGCTTATCCAGTTTCTCACTTAGCACTGATTTTGGCACAGCACCGATTTGTTTATCGACAATCTCACCATTTTTGAAGAATAATAACGCAGGAATATTACGAATTCCAAAACGAACTGAAATTTCTGGGTTTTCATCTACATTTACTTTTCCGATTACCGCTGTATCAGCATAATCCTTAGCCAACTCTTCTACAATTGGACCTACCATACGACATGGACCACACCACTCTGCCCAAAAGTCAATTAAAACTGGTTTGTCTGATTTCAACACAACTTCTTCAAAGTTGCTATCTGTAATTTCTAAAGCCATATTTTTATTTTTTTAACCGAAGTTATTTGATAATTATTATTTACTCATTTATAAGAACAAATATAATAAAGATGTCCGTAATATAAGTGTAATATTAAATTGACACCATTTAATTCAATCGATAATTTACACCTTCAAACTGCTCTATAGCCTCTAAGAACTCATTTGTCAAGTTGATACGCTTTAATTTCGCAGGCATCTCAATAGAAATTTCATCCTGCGGATCCCAAATTTTGAAACGCAGTTGACAATTCGGAACCACCCCTTCGATCTCATTTGAATCCAGCACTTGCTTCATCTCCTCCAAAAATAGATCATTTAATGCTGGCAATGCAATATTAATGGTGAAAATTTTAGCCATTTTCTCTCTCAAATCCGACAATAGCTGGATACCCTTGATCTCAAAACCCCAGTTCCCAACTTGTTTAAACCTTTCCTGCACCAAACCTCGGAGCTGCACAAAATAGCCTTCTTCAAGATACCCCTTGAACTTCACATAATCTTCACCAAAAACCATTATTTCATAAGAATCTGAATAATCCTCAATAATGAAAGAACCAAAAGGCTTACCCGATTTTGCAATACGATGGTTGGCAAGAGCAATAATACCACCGATAACAACCTCCTTATTTTTTATCCGATTAAAATCCAACAAAACATCTTCTTCAACTTCAGAAGCCTTAACCTTATTGATTAACTGCAGATCACTCACTTTGTTTTGACAGAAATGCTTAATCTCAAACTTATAGTTATCCAAGGGATGACTAGTCAGATAAATACCGATTACCTCTTTCTCGTACTTTAATTTTTCGATCAAACCCCATTGTGGGCAAGAAGCCAATACAGGTTCTGGAAGCTCAGCTGCGCCATCTCCGCCAAATAAACTTACCTGAGCCGAATTTTCATTTTCCTTGAATCGCTGTGCAAACTTAATCGCTTTTTCTAAACCAGTCGAATTATCTTCACTGTGAAAATATTGAGCACGATGCATATTTTGAAAACCATCAAATCCACCTGCATAAGCTAAACTTCAAAAGCTTTTTTATTAGCGGCACGCAGATCAATCCGTTTTGCCAAATCAAAAACCGATTTATAGGGTCCCTTTGCACGTGTCTGTACAATCGTATCAACCGCTCCTGCTCCCACACCTTTAACAGCTCCCATTCCAAATCGGATCGCACCACGATCATTCACAGTAAATTTATAATGTGACTCATTCACATCTGGAGCCAATACTTCAAGTCCCATGCGCTTACACTCCTCCATAAAGAAAGTGACCTGTTTGATATCATTCATGTTATTTGAAAGTACAGCTGCCATGTATTCCGCTGGAAAATGCGCTTTCAGATAAGCAGTTTGATAAGCAATCCAAGCATAACAGGTCGAGTGCGATTTATTAAAGGCATAACTTGCAAAAGCCTCCCAATCTGTCCAAATTTTTTCTAATACTTTCGGGTTATGTCCCTTTTCAGCAGCCTGAGCAACAAACTTAGGTTTCATCTTATCCAAAACCGCTTTTTGCTTCTTACCCATAGCTTTACGCAACACATCGGCATCACCTTTGGAGAACCCTGCCAATTTCTGCGAAAGAAGCATTACCTGCTCTTGATATACAGTAATACCATATGTTTCCTGCAAATACTCCTCACAAGCATCTAGATCATAAATAATAGGCTCTGTCCCGTGCTTACGCTTGATAAAACTGGGGATATACTCCATTGGTCCAGGTCTATATAGGGCATTCATAGCAATTAAATCCGCAAAAACCGTTGGTTTCAGATCTTTCATATGCTTCTGCATACCCGGAGATTCATATTGGAATACCCCAACCGTTTCTCCTCTTTGGAATAACTCGTAAGTCAATTGATCATCAATAGGAAATTCATCGGGATCTAATTCCAGGCCATTACTCAACTTCACGTTAGCGACCGTATCCTTTATTAAGGTCAATGTTTTTAACCCTAAAAAGTCCATTTTCAACAAACCTGCAGATTCAACAACAGAGTTATCAAACTGTGTCACATACAGATCTGAATCTTTTGCTAATGATACAGGAACAAAATTAGTGATATCGTCAGGAGTAATAATTACCCCACAAGCATGGATACCTGTATTACGCATGGAACCTTCCAATACGCGTGCCTGCTTAATCGTTTCCGCTTCAAGACCCGCACCTTCCGATATGGCGATCAGACGATTAACAGCTTCCAGTTCATCTGCGCGCAAAGTCTCTTTCAACGCTTTTTCATCCATATTGAAGATCTTTGCCAGCTTCAAATTTGGAATCAGTTTTGCAATTTCATTGGCTTCCTGCAAAGGCAGATCCAGTACACGAGCCGTATCTTTAATAGACGATTTGGCAGCCATAGTACCATATGTAATAATCTGGGCTACTTGCGAAGCTCCATATTTATCAATTACATACTGCATTACGCGACCACGACCCTCATCGTCAAAGTCAATATCAATATCGGGCATCGATACACGATCGGGATTTAAGAAACGCTCAAATAGCAAATCGTATTGTATCGGATCCAAATTTGTAATCCCTAAACAGTATGCTACGGCAGATCCAGCGGCAGAACCACGACCAGGACCAACAGAAACGCCCATTTTACGAGCTTCAGCAATAAAATCCTGTACAATCAAAAAATATCCTGGATAACCGGTCTTCTCAATGGTAGTTAACTCAAAATCCAGGCGCTCCATGATATCGTCTGTTACACCCTGCTTGTAACGACGCTTAGCTCCTTCTATTGTTAGATGTCTTAAATACTTATTTTCACCCCTCTTACCATGATCTTCCTGATCTTCTGCAACCTGAAATTCCTCAGGGATATCAAAAGCCGGTAAAAGAACGTCACGGTATAAAGTAAAGATTTCAATTTTATCGACGATCTCCTGAATATTGATAATCGCATCTGGTATATCCTTAAATAGCTTCTTCATTTCTGAAGCAGGTTTGAAGTAATATTCCTGATTAGGTAATCCAAACCTAAAACCTCGCCCCCGTCCTTTCGGTGTGCTCAACTTTTCACCATCCTTCACACACAACAAAATATCATGGGCGTGAGCATCAGGCTTATTGATATAATAGGTATTATTCGTCGCAATCAGCTTTACATCATGTTTACGAGCCAAACTGACTAGCGTCGTATTTACGCGGTCTTCATCCTCCTGACCATGGCGCATCATTTCAATATAAAAATCATCCCCAAACTGATCTTTCCACCAGATCAAAGCTTCTTCAGCCTGATTTTCACCGATATTAAGCACTTTATTGGGCACCTCTCCTTGAAGATTACCAGACAGGACAATTAAATCCTCTTTATATTGCTCAACAACCTTTCTGTCAATACGAGGTACATAATAAAACCCTTCCGTATAGGCTACTGAGGCCATTTTAGCCAGGTTATGATAACCTTTTTTATTTTTCGCTAAAAAGACAATCTGATAACCATTATCTTTTCTTTTCTTATCAAAATGATCATCACATACGAAAAACTCACAACCCACAATAGGTTTGATTATTTTCTCCGTAGGACTTTCTCCAGCAGCTTCTAATTCTTCATTTTTTGCTTTCGCCGCTTTATTATGATCGCCTACTTTAGAAACAAAATGAAAAGCCCCCATCATATTACCGTGATCGGTCAATGCAACAGCTGGCATACGATACTTCGCAGCAGTATCAACCAAATTAGCAATAGAAATTGTTGATTGCAGGACCGAAAACTGAGAATGATTATGTAGATGTGCAAAATCGGCATTTTCAAAATCATTCAGCACATCATGATCAATCACAACTTCTTGACCACCACTTGGCTGACTGCGCTTTCTAATTTCATCCGAAGCCGCCTTCAGATTCACGTGCTTTAAACCAACAGTTGGAATTACTGATGGGTTCTGCTGTTTAAAATCTACAAAATACCCTGTATCAGTCTGTAACTGATCAACAGTAAAAACTTCCCTTCTAACTAATTCAAAAAACAACGTGTAGTTGCTTCCACATCGGCAGTTGCATTATGTGCTTCAGCAAAGGGAACTCCAAATAGATACGAATGAAGTTCAGTTAAATTTGGTAATTTAAAACGACCTCCACGTCCACCAGGCAATTGCAGCAAAGCAGCTGTAACCTCAGTACAGGTATCCAAGATAGGCATTTCACCCATGGGAGATTGAACATCATAACGATAGAATTCGCTACCCATAATATTCAAATCAAAACCAATATTCTGACCTACAATAAATTTAGCTTTAGCTAATGCTTCATTAAACTTAACCAGAACATCTTGAATGGGAACACCCTGTTCTGTCGCTAACTCGGTCGAAATACCATGAATTTTCTCGGAGTCATAAGGAATATTGTAACCATCCGGTTTGATCAGATAATCCTCATGCTCAAGCAGATTACCCATTTCATCATGTAACTGCCAAGCTATTTGAATACATCTGGGCCAATTATCAGTATCTGTAATCGGCGCATCCCAACGTTTGGGTAATCCTGTTGTTTCCGTATCAAATATAATGTACATACCTTAATTCTTTATTCTTTCCTAAACAGCTAAATATCAACAACTAAAAGACTTTCAAACAGATTAAAACAGACCTGTTTAAAAGTTTACTAATTTACAAATTTATTCCTCACTAAAGCTGAAAAACAAGTCATTTTACTAAAAAAATAAGCTCATTTTTCATCTTTTCGCCTCCCCTTATCCTGTTCAAACAAAAACTGCGTTGTGCAAAAAAAGCAATGAACTTAAGCCATCTTTTTAAAAGCTTTTACTAATTCACTAACAGCCTGATCTAATTCATTTTCAGACAAGGATGCAAAGCCAAATCGAAATGCATTTTGAGTTTCATCGATACGAACAATTTCAAGCGAACAGTTCAAAAGTAAATCATTCACCAAAAACGGAGGCTTTAACCGCACCCAAATGGCCATTCCACCAGCAGGCAAGGAGAAATAAATATAATTACCTAATCGATCCCGTAAAAGCTGATCCAAATAATCCCTTCGTATTTTATAGCAACGACGTGCTTTTTTCAAGTATCTGTTCAACTCTCCCTCTTTAATTAACTCGGCTAAAGCATGTTGCATATAACCATCTCCTCCCACATCAATGATCTTTCTATAGGCAGTGCACTGCGCAATGAATTTTTCTGGAGCAACCATAAAACCAATACGGATGGAAGGATCTAAGATTTTGGAAAAAGAACCGATATAGATAACATGCCCCTGATGATTACTACTAGCCAACGGTAGATAAGGCGATGACGTATAATGATAATCATAGTCATAATCATCTTCAATAATCACAAATCCATACTGTTCAGCTAATGCTAATAATTTCATTCTACGCTCTACAGAAAGCGTAACTGTGGTGGGATAATGATGATGTGGTATAACATATATCAAGCTGATTTTTTTCAACTTACACCAAGCTTCCACGGCATCCGTATCAATACCATCATCATCAACCGATACCGAAATAACCGATGCACCGGTATCTTTAAAAACCTGATTTGCCAATGGATAGTTGGGTTCACCAACAAGCACATGTGAACTATTATCCATTAAAAGTTGTGCCGCCAAATATATACTCATTTGCGCTCCATGAGTAATCAGCACATGTTCCACCCCCATAGTGAGACCTCTAGATTCGATCAGATGATTCGCCAATTGCTCGCGAAGCTTGAGCACACCTTGCCCCGTACCAATATTTGCAATCTTCGAAATTGTTTTCCGGTTTGTAAAAGTCCGATAGGTCTTCAATAAATCATCAATTGGTGACAATCGTATATCAGGATATCCGTCATCAATAAGCACCTTATCAAATCTTTCCGTGATTTCAACCGACACTTCTGGCTGAGATTTTTTATACGAAATGGGAAGATCTTTTCCGTATCCCGTACGCACGAATGGCCTATTCCATTTTTGGGCCTTTAAAATTGGGATAAAGTTTGAAACAGCAACATATTTACGCGGTTCCACAATAATCCAGTCCTGGGACTGGAGCTCTTCGTAAGCAGCGATGACTGTTTTACGATGGACAGCAAGATTTTTCGCCAATTCACGGCTACTTGGCAGATGCGCACCAGGTTTTAAAACCCCATCGCTGATCGCATTAATGATTGAAATCGAAATCTGCCTGTATAGAGCAATATTGCTCGATTTATCAATTGTTATAATATGTTCAAAAGGAAGCATACTGGACTACTTAATAACTTAAAACTGGAGCACAAAGGTAGTCCTATTTAAGAGTAATTTTGTCATAACAATTAAAAAAAGAAAATATGAAATCAGAAATTAGACAAGCAACATTAGCAAACCTTGACGAAACAGCAGTATTATTTGATTTATACCGTGTTTTTTATCGTCAGCAACCAGATCTTGAAAAAGGAAAAGCTTTTCTTAAAGAAAGATTTGTAAATAGCGAATCGACGATCTTCTTAATCTATGTGGATAATCAAGCAGTAGGATTTGTACAGCTTTATAAACTTTTCCATTATACCAAACTAGCTAAACAATGGTTATTAAGTGACTTGTATGTACACCCGGACTATCGCGGCCAAGGTCTATCGATCGCGCTTATTGATCGCAGTAAATTATGGTGCGAAGAAACAAATGCTTGTGGGCTAATGCTGGAAACAGAAAAAACAAACATAGTCGGCAATAAGTTATATCCAAAATGTGGATTTGAATATGATGGATTACACAATTATTATCATTGGTGGAAATAAGCATACTGGAATGGCGAACGTAAAACGTTCGTCATTCTTCAAAAATTAAACTCAAGCTTTATTCAAAAATTAATAAATTGCCACCATGAATATTTCCGATCTGATTATTACTAAGAACGAGCAGACTGAACTGGCTAATATTTTTCTTAATCAAGAGAACAATGCTTCCATACAGCAGTTAATAAAAGAATATACCTACAGCGAAGAGCTCCTTCAATATGGACTACCTGTAAACAATAAAATCCTCTTGCATGGAAGTTCCGGATGTGGTAAAACAACAACCGCCAAAGCAATCGCGCAAACACTGGGAAAATCCATTTTAACACTAAACCTCAGTACAATTGTCTGTTCCCGCATTGGCGAAACATCTCAAAACATTAAGCAAATATTTGATAAAGCGGCCCGCGAAAAGGCTGTCCTATTCCTAGATGAGTTTGATCAAATTGCAAAAGCAAGAGGTAATGACGACAAAGATGTTGGTGAGATGAGACGCTGGTAAATACACTGATTCAACTCATCGATTATTTACCACAGACCGTATTACTGATCGCTGCAACGAACCATGTATCCATTATTGATAAAGCATTGCTACGCCGATTTCAATTACAGATCAGCTATGATTTACCATCACAGTTAGAATTAGACAAGTATTATGATAAGCTTGTCGAAAAATTCCCTGCAGATATTAAACAGTTTCAAAGAAAATACGAGATATCCTACGCAGAAGCTCGCGATCATGCTTTCACACAAGTTAAAGCAAGTCTGATAGCAAAATTGGAAAAACAATAAAATCACGATGATATGACTAACACAACCTTAGAGAATCTGAAAGTAATTGAAGATAAAATCAAAGCATGTTGCCTGCTAAACAATCGTGACCCCAAAGAAGTCAAACTATTGTTAGCGACTAAAACAGTTCCGGCAAATCGTATAAAAACGGCTTTACTCGCAGGATATACATTAATTGCAGAAAATAAAGTTCAAGAATTAAGGGACAAATATGACTATTTAAAAAATATCCCGCATACCAATCATTTTATAGGCCATTTACAAACCAATAAAATCAAATACATACTCCAGCATGATGTCACTTGTGTGCAATCTATAGATCGGTTTGATCTAGCCCAAAAAATAAATCAAAGAGTACAACTTGAAAATCGAACGATAGACATTTTAATCCAAGTGAATACTTCCATGGAAGAAAGTAAATTTGGCATATCACCTGATAAAACCATTGATCTGATACGACAGTTAGCCATATTAGAAAATGTAAAAATTAAAGGGCTCATGACCATTGGTCTATTCAGCGCAGAAGAAGATAAAATTCGTACCTGTTTCCGATTATTGAAAAACCTCCAGCAAGACATTATCAAAGCTGAAATCCCTGGCGTCGAAATGACAGAATTGTCCATGGGTATGAGTGGCGATTATGAAATTGCTATTGCCGAAGGAGCAACAATTTTACGCATAGGGACAGCAGTATTTGGAAAGCGGATATATCCAGACTCCCACTATTGGGACGAAAGTAAAAATTAATATCACAAAAAAGGCTTTCCAATGAAAGCCCTTTATATCCTGTTATAATTAAGAATTATTTTGCATCCAAAATAATAACCTCAACTCGTCTATTCTTTTGACGACCTTCTGGAGTTTTATTATCTGCTACAGGTTTAGTCTGACCAATACCCTTTGCCGCGATTCTAGACTCTGCAATTCCAGCATCTACCAAAAACTTTTTAACCGAGTTAGCTCTCTTTTCAGCTAACCATTGGTTATACACCACAGTACCTGTCGCATCTGTATGCCCATCAACACGGATCTTACTTTTATTTTCTTTTAAAAGTATTGCCAATTTACTCAATTCCCCTTTAGCTTTTTCTGTTAAATAAGAAGAGTTTGTCGGAAATAGCAAATCTGATGAAATCGTAAATTTAATTCCTTCATCTGTACGAGTAGCATCTTCAAAATCACGTTTAACGTTTTTCAATCCATCATCAGTACCATCAATACTAACAACAGCACCTGGATTAACAATTACAGCTTGTTGTTTACATGAAAACAAAGAAATTGAACAAAGCAAAGCAACAGCAATACTATTTATTTTTTAATCATCGAATGTTTAGATTATTTATGATAAGCAAAAACTAACTGTAAAGATATAAAAAAAGTGAACTCAAGAAAAACAGAAAGGGATACAGATCTTAGACATAACGCTACAAGATCTTGTATCCCTTTAATTCGTTCAGCAGTTTCGCTTATTTCTTATGATAGATCTTTTTAATAGTTGCATTAATCTCCGGTATCTGGTTATACAATTTCCAGATCAATCCAGATTTTGCATTCTCCATTAAAACAGCCACACTCGCCTGATTTTTCGCATTAAAACCATCGGAAACATCATTATTTTTCAAATCAATCCAAGATCTAAAACCATATTGGGTAAACAGCACCTTAGCATATTGATCATAAAATTGCGCAAAGATTTTTGACCGATCTCCTGTTCGAAAGCAACAGCCGAAATTGCGATTGCTGGATTCACTAAATATTGCCCCACGCTATCGCTCGGATTCTGTACTCCCCAAATATCTGTATAACTAGATCCCAAGTTTAATTCATTATCCCTTCTTTTATAAGCTAAAATATAATTACTTGCTAGCTCACCATAATCGACATAACCATCGTATTTTCCGCTCGGATCTAAGGTTAAAAATGGTTTATAAAACTCAATTAAACTTTTATTTAAATCGCCAATTGCGATTTTTTTACCATACAGCATATGTTTTTCAAAGATCAAACTATCTTCAAAGGATACTGGGGTAGCTGGTTGTACCTGCGGTATGATAAGCCCACCATTCATATGCGAAGCCGCACCTTGATCAACTGTCGATGGAGATAAACGAAGTAAACTATCCGCTAGAGGTAATTTTTTAGCATATCCATTCAGGTAACTCGCTTCCGTCAATGGATAAGTCGGAGAAGACATCGCTAATAAATAAGCACTTAAACCATCATTCAGGCCGTTTAAAACTTTAGACTGATAGGTGCTATCTACAGCTGACCACCGATCCATCAGTGCATCAGGGTTTGACTTTAATGTTAGCTTTTGCCAATTCACCCGTTTCCACAATTTCGTTACATCCTCTCTAAAATTCTGTTCATCAGCAACATCCTTTGAAAAATATTCCCGAGCAACAAGCAATCCTTCCATAAGTTTTGCCGTCGCTTTAACATCATACATCTGTACGCCATCAGTATAAAATGGTACGCCTTCCCTTCCATCATAAAATGCCGTAAATACACCCTCATGATGCTGAGCCTTGTTTAAAAACTTGATCATCCTACTCAAACGCAACAACAAAGCTTGACGCGAAATAACATTGTTTTCAGCACCAACCAATAACGAAAGAATTGCATATCCAGATTCTTCTATAGAAACTATAGCCTTCTTATTTGATTTATTTGGTAGAAAAAGACCACTGTTGATGTCATAGTTCTCAATAAAATAATTGACATTTGTCAATTTGATTAAGTTCGAAAGCTCTATATCACTAGCAGGTTTGGTTTGAATTTCTTTTACAGTAGAGAATGGAGATTCCAGATAATCAAAATCTACCCATGCGATCTTATAATAGTATTTCTTATTATATTCTTCTACAAGATCATAACATTTTTGCATAAATACCGGTCGTATGGCAATCGGCTTAAAATCAACGTTATCCGTTGATCTGTAAATTTTTATATACCGGATACTTGGTGTTAACGGCAGTTGCCATTGAAGCTCCACCTGCTTATCAATACTGGAGACCTGTGACAGAATAGCTCCTGAAGACAATTTGACACGAGAAGGATTTTTAGGCAAAAACTCCAATTGATCTAAAAACAACTGATGCGTCATCTCATCAGTTCCGTTTTGATGAAAAACCACTTCAGAAACTGCTTCCCCTGCTTTTAAATTTCCAAATTTTGACAAGGGTATCTCTATATTAAGCCAAGTATCATGATCAAAGTCATCTATAAATGGGGAAAGTTCTAAAATATTAGTTTCAGAACCATTTTGAAGCAATTGAATTTTCGGAAGAGTTTTTTCTTTCGTATGCGGTGTTTGCACATACATTTTAATTGTCAGCACATCACTGGCCTGGACCTGATAATTGATCTTATGGCGATCATTTAGTAAAGCAACCTTCCACTTTCCAGCATTTGATGACAAATAACGGAGTGAAAGTGAATTTCCTGGAGTAAAAAATAAAGAATCTGTAGTCGGTAAATTTTTCTTTACATTCTGTACCCAACTGTCTCCCGAATATTCCACCAAGCTTTTGGCATAGTTACCTGACAAGAGACTGTTCTCAAACACAACTTCAGGATAAGTTTGTGCAGACAAGGCTGTTGCAGTAGAAATAGATAAACCGATTATGAATAGTAATTTTTTGACATGCGCATAAATTGATAATAAACATCAAACAAAAAGTAAGCCATCTATACTTTAATGAATCACAAAAGTAATAAAGGATTTCCAATGTAAATGTCATACGTAATTTTAATTTCGGAAAAAATGCACTAATTTAGCCATCTGATTTTTTCATAACAACTTTATATGAAAACTACATTTGAATTTGAAAAGCCAATTGCAGATTTGCAATTGCAGATAGAAAAAGTGGAACAAGTTGCCGTAAAGACGAAAGTCGATATGAGTGCAACTGTGTTAGAGCTACAAGAAAAACTAGCGAACGCTGAAAAAGAGATATACGGTAATTTGTCTGGTTGGGAGAATGTGCAGATGTCACGTCATCCGGAGAGACCCCAAACATTGGATTACATTAACATGATCTGTGATGATTTTATTGAATTGCACGGAGATCGTACTGTAAGAGATGATAAAGCCATCATTGGTGGATTTGCATCGATCGGAGGTCAATCAGTTATGGTTATCGGGCATCAAAAAGGAAAAATACCAAAGAGCGTCAATACCGCAACTTTGGTATGGCTAACCCTGAAGGATACCGTAAAGCTCTTCGCTTAATGAAAATGGCAGAAAAATTCAACAAACCTGTCGTTACATTGATCGATACAATGGGCGCATACCCAGGTTTGGAAGCTGAAGAAAGAGGTCAAGGAGAAGCCATTGCACGTAACTTACTGGAAATGTCGGTACTAAAGGTGCCTATTATCTGCGTAGTAATCGGTGAAGGTGCTTCTGGTGGTGCATTGGGTATCGGTATCGGCGATCGTGTATACATGCTAGAGCATACCTGGTATTCTGTCATCTCTCCTGAATCTTGTTCCTCTATTTTATGGAGAAGCTGGGACCACAAAGAAAAGGCGGCAGAGGCACTAAAATTAACCTCTAAAGACATGTTAGGTAATGGTCTTATTGATGGTATCATTAAAGAACCATTAGGTGGAGCACATCAAAACCCTGAATTAGCGGCCGAGTTATTAAAAGCAAAATTGGTTGAAGATTTAGCGATTTTGATCGCCAAAGACGAAGATGTTTTGGTGGACGAACGTATAGCGAAATTTAGCAAAATGGGTGTAGTAGTTGAATAGCACTACCATTCACAACAAAATAAAAGGGGCGCTTTAATAAAAAGTGTCCCTTTTATTTTGTCCCGCCCCTCTCCAGTACAGAAAATAGAAAAAATAAGATTTTAAAAAAGAATACGTTACAACATATTTCAAAAAAATTAGCAAATATATTTGTTCCCTTTGCTAGATTTTTCTAGCTTTGCATCACTCCAAACAACGAAGGAAACTTCATAAGAGTAAGATTCCGTAGCTCAGCTGGTA
>NZ_ASZT02000054.1:0-31347 GCF_001006065.1 Sphingobacterium sp. IITKGP-BTPF85 | reverse complement strand
TTCCTACGCGTTTGGGAATACGGCCTATATAACCTGAAACAGGTGCTTTGATTGTTGTAAACTGTTTGTCAATATCGGCTGAACGTACCGCCGCGGATGCCTGCTGTAAGGATGCTTTTGCGACATCATATTCTGATTGCGCAGATTTTAAGCGTACTTCTGAAATGACCTCATTTTCTACTAAAGGACGGAGACGCTCTACTTCTAAACGTGCATTCTGTAATTTTGCTTTGGCTACATTTTCTGTCGCGACCATATTATTTAATATCTCATCATAGGCTGAGGCATTAATTTTAAATAATTTGATCAGCTTTCACAAAATCACCCTCATCGACATATATTTCTTCTAAAATCCCTTCAACTTGTGGGCGGATCTCAACATTGACTTTTCCTTCAATCGTACCAATATAATCTTTTATTGTATTCGCAGAACTTGTATCAATTGAGTATATTGGTAGTGCAATAGCGTTGTTTTTTTTGTCTAATTCTTTGGTTTTACCCGAGTTACAGCTAAAAAAGAGTACTCCGGTCGAGGCAAGGGCTAGGGTAAAAAGTGCGATTTTATTCATAAATATTATTTAGAGTTAATTGTTAATTAACTTTTGACTTTTAGATTATTATACATTAATACATAAATGTTGCCAATAAGTTCTGTATAGTATGATTTAACATTTGTTAACAAAATAAATTGATCAGATTTGACTTCATTTAGAGATACTTTATTTCCGAATGTATCTGATATGTTACAAATGTTAACGTTTGATAGGGCTATTTGTTACTTATAAGATTAAAATAAGTTGATTTTTATATGCAAAACTTCTTTAATGAGATTGAAATAGATTGGAACCAGTTGTGGCAATGGCTATTAAATTGGTATTGGCTTCCCTTATTTGTGTTATATTTTGGGGTAATAAGTACAATACTGATTGAAAATAGAAATCCAACGAAGACGATTTCATGGGTAATGGTTATTGTATTTCTTCCAGGTATTGGATTGGTTCTATATTATCTATTCGGACAAAAATTTAGAAAAGTTAGGCGACTGCAACATATTAATCGCGAGCAGAATACAAAACTGTTAGCAGCATGGCAGGAAAGTTTAATACGAATGGACGAGCAACTGGAAACAATTCATGAAAAAATAGGAACTTTATCCCGAGTTTTTGACTATCTGAAAAACCAAAAATTGTCGTTTTTCTCTTTAAATAATAGGGTCGAATTGTTTATCAATGGCGAGGAGAAATTTCCAGTTTTATTAAAAAGACTTCGAGAAGCAAAACATTCCATACACCTGGAATACTATATTTTTGAATTGGACAATATTGGTCGTCAGGTGCTTGAAATTTTGGAAGAAAAGGCAAAAGCGGGGGTAAAAGTGCGACTGATACTGGATAGTTTTGGTTCTCCTGATGTGATCAAATATTTAGTTAAAAATCCACCTGGTTATCCTTTTGTTGCATTTTTACCAGTCAATTTTACTTCTTTAGCAAATAGTAATTATCGAAATCACAGAAAGATTGTCGTGATTGATTGTCAATATGGTTTTGTGGGGGGAATTAATATTTCTGATCGATATATCAATACTCCGGATCAGATTGATTATTGGAGAGATACTGCAATGGCTGTAGAAGGAATAGCAGTTAATAATCTGCAGATCCAATTTTGGAACAGTTGGAATCAAACTGAAGGTGAACCCTTTTTATTGACTGATGAATATTTAAATTTTAGTGTACCGCACATTCCTGAGCGTGCCGCTGTTGCATTTTCTTCTAGTGATCCGGGGTCACTTGGTCCTTTTAATATGGAAGCTATCATATTGGCGATCAATGATGCCAAGGAAAGCATTCAATTGTGTACGCCTTATTTTATACCGAGTGAGCAGTTATCTACGGCTTTAGAGATAGCTGTTTCCTCTGGGGTAAGAGTGGAGCTGATGCTCCCAGAGAAAGCCGATTCTTATATTGTACAACATGCTTCTTTTTCCTTTTTGAAGCCTCTTTTGCAACGTGGTGTGCAGGTTTATCTGTATAAGAAAGGTTTTATCCATGCTAAGACAGTATGTATTGATGGTCAATTGGCTTTCGTAGGGACTGTAAACCTTGATATGCGGAGTTTCTACATCAATTATGAAATAGCAAGTATTGTTTCTGATGAGGCTTATTGTAAACGTCTTGAAAATCAATTTGAAATCGATAAGGAGGCGTCTGATCTGATTACTTTGTACATCTGGGCACATAGAAAAAAATGGAAAAGGGGTATTGATTCTTTATGTCGGCTTTTGGCACCTTTATTATAGCCTAAAAAATGTTAAAAACTTGTGATACTTCCGATATCTAATTAAAATTGAATATATTTATCTATTCTATTTTAATTACCAATAGTATTAGATGAAGTATATAAAATTATTGACGCTTACGATGGGGGTTTGTGGAGTAAAGCATGCCGTTGCCCAGACAACCGAAGCTACACTACCTATCAATACAATAGTCGAAAGAGTACAAAAGTTATTTCAAGTATTTCCTGTTGAAAAAGTGCATCTTCACTTTGATAAACCATATTATGCGATAGGTGATACGTTGTGGTTTAACAGTTACTTATCACGCAATCTTGCGGAGTATGAACCGAGTAAGGTTACATATGTTGAGATTCTTAATAGCAGAGATTCACTGATTCAAACGTTAAGGATTCCGTTGGATAAGGGAGTGGGAGATGGTTATCTTGTTTTGGATCCGCAGTACCTGGCGCAGGACAATTATCGATTTCGAGCGTACACGAAATGGATGGGTAACTTTTCATCGGATTATTTTTATAATAAAGTGGTTCCTATTGGAGATGCTATTAGTAAAAAACTAATCACGGATATTACATTTGTTAACAATGATCAGAATGCTGCTAAAAGTCAGGCTGTTATTCAATTTAGAGATGCTGTTGGTAAGCTATTGATTAATTCGAAAGTGAATTGGTCTATGATTTCTGGATGGGAAACCATTGCTGATGGCAAAGGTGAAACGGATAATATGGGTAAGGTCACTGTCAATTTAAGTGCTAAAGATAAAGAAATCCTGAAAAAGGCATATCTAGAAGTCTCACTTCAAGAGAATAAGAACGACAAGCCACTAAAGAGTACATTTTCCTTAAAAAATGCCTTGTGGGATGCCGATGTTCAATTCTTTCCTGAAGGGGGTGATCTATTAGCTGGAATCGCTAAAAACGTTGCTTTTAAGGCTGTTTCTGCAGATGGAAAAGGTATTGCTGTTACAGGCCGTATCTTGGACGGTAAAGGAAAACAAGTCGCAGAATTTTCAGATTTAGGCTTAGGTATGGGATTTTTTAGTCTTTTACCTCTCCCAAATGAAAAATATGTAGCCTCGATTACATTTGCTAATGGTCAGGAACGAAAGTTTAAATTGCCGGAAGTGGTTCAGAATAAAGCGAATGTTGTTTTTGTAAAACAAGATGAAACAAATCTGAATATGGCGATTGTGACGAGTGAAGAAGATTTTGCTAAAAATCCAAATCAATCGTTCTATGTGCTGGTACAATCAAACGGTCATCTCGTATATGCGGCACAGGCGAACTTGAAAAGTGCAACAGCATTGATTACTATTCCGAAGGAACGTCTTCCTAATGGTATTGCTCAAGTAACCTTGATGACTCCCGCAGGTAAGGTGATCAGTGAACGTCTTACTTTTGTTAAAAGTGAGAAACTACTGGATATCAATTTAGCGGTCAATAAGGAACAGTTTAAAGCGAAGGAAAAGGTTAATCTGAAACTTTCTGTACTTAATAACGGTAAAAAATACCCGGGTAGTTATTCCATTTCTGTTATTGATGAATCTAAAGTTCCTTATGATGATAATCAGGATTTATCAATTGTCAGTAATTTCTTGTTGACTTCTGATCTGAAGGGATATATTGAAAGTCCAAATACGTATTTTGATGAAAAGAATGTGAATCGCGATAAAGCATTGGATGCTTTATTAATGACACAAGGATTCCGTCGATTTGATTATCAAGACCTGGTGGCTGAGAAACTTCCTGTACTATCATTTATGCCTGAACAGGGAATTGAGATTGGTGGAACGTTAAGACTGAACACGGGTAGAACTGTGCCGAATGGGGGCTTACTCTTATCTATTCCTTCTAAGAGTATTCGTAAAGATACTTATACAGATGATAAAGGGCGTTTCCTATTTAAAGATCTTGTATTTACAGATTCTTCAAAAGTTACTGTTAATGCCCGGGGAAATGATAATTACCGCAGTATGGTGATTAATATGGATCAGACTTATTTTCCGGAGATTGATAAAAACAATGCTTATAAGAATAATTTTGTCATGAATATTGATCGGGCAATGGTTCCGTATCTAGAAAATAGCAAAAAGGAATATCGTAAATCTATTCTTTTGGATGAGGTCGCGGTTACTGGTGTGCAGAAAAAGGTGATCACCAACAGAGATTTTCCTTCCATTTCAGGATTGTCGATGCCTGAACATCGTATTGATGCAGAGCGTTTATCAGGATGTAATGTATTGACGATGTGTCTGAACACATTGTTGACTGGTATTACTTACGATTCGCAGACGCAGAAATACTATGTTACACGATCTTATAATAGTGGAAGTCGGGTGCCCGTTCAATTTTTCTTAAATGGAATGGCAATCGATGAACCAGGATTAAATAGTATTAATGTGCCGGATATTGAGGGAATTGAGATTTTCCTAAAGGATGACCTCGGAACTGTTTCCAGAATGTACCAGAATAATGGGGTTGTGTCTATCTATACGAAGAAAGTAGAGAAAAAACCTAGAATGTCATTGACGGAAATTGAAAAATTATTACCAAAATCAAATGTGATTGATCTGTTTCCTTTGGGTTATATAAAAGAAAGAAAGTTTTATGAGCCAAAATATGAAACACCAGAAAGTAAAGCTGTGAATGATTTAAGGACAACAATTTATTGGAATCCAAAAGTTAAGGTTACTGAAACGGGTGAGGCTGCTTTAGAATTCTATAATGCTGATGGAAATGGACAATATAAAGTCATTGTGGAAGGTATGGATGAAACAGGTAATGTGGGTCGAAAAGTGATTCGTTATAACGTTACTCCATAGGGAAGTAATCAATATTATTATAGAAGGGTGCATTTTGTTATAAAGTGCACCCTTTTTTTATTTTAGAACATGAAGAATTTCTCCTTCTTTGGAATCGGCTTCTTCGCCAACTTTTTTAATGCGTTCTGTTTGTTCGATAACAACAGCGAATGAGGAAGGTTCAATACCGCCACCTAATTTTTGAGCATAGAACTTGGTGAATTCAGCGCCAAAATATAAAATTGCTGCAGAGTAGTATATCCACAATAACATAACGATGATTGAACCTGCGGCGCCGTACAAACTTGCTGTAGAGGATAAAGTCAAGTATAGTGATATAAAATAGCGACCTAACATGAATAATAAAGCTGTGAAGATTGCTCCACCAAGTATATCTTTAAATTTCACCTTTGCATCTGGCAAAAATGAAAATATGAAGCCAAAGAGCGTCGTGATAATGATAAACGTGACACTGGTATTGATCCAGTCAATTAATGTAATCGGGATAAAAGGAAAATATTGTAGCACAAGATTTGTAACTGCTGCAATGACGCCATTGATCATTAATGAAGCGATAAGAAGGAAACCTAATGCAATAATAATCGAGAAGGAGATGAGCCTGTTAATGATTAATTTTAACCAGCCTTTTTTTGGTTTGGGTTTCACTTTCCAGATTTGATTAATAGAATCCTGAATGTCGACAAATATCGTTGTAGCACTAATAATAAGGGTTACAATACCAATAGTAATTCCTAAATTAGATTTATTTTCAAAGTTTATTTTTTCGATAAAGGATTGAATTTGTTTTGTAACATCTGCTCCGAATAAGACCATTAGCTCATCAAAAACTTCCTTCTGTCCAGTAGTTTCTTTACTCAAATGCTGTCCATAAAAGAAACCGATACACCAGATCACGATCATCAATAATGGACCAATAGAAAACACCGTGTAGTAGGCTAATGATGCACTTTTTTTCATGCAGTTGTCGTCCATAAAGCCATTAAAGGCATCATAAACTAATCTTAAAACTTGTTTCCAGTAGGTAGGGGTCAATAAATCTTTAAAGTATACTTCTTTCATAATATGATGGCGGATAAACAAATTTTATTTCAAAAATACCCTCTATTTTTTAGATAGAGGGTATTTTTTCTAATTTTCCTGATAGAGCTTCTCAATTTTCTCATCAAACTCTTTGAGAATGACTTTTCTTTTTAAGCTTAATTTTGGTGTTAACTGACCATCGTTGATGGTCCATTCTTTAGGAAGTAAGATAATTTTTTTGACTTTTTCCCAGTGACCGAATTCTGTAGATAACCTGTCGATTTCTTGATTATATTTTTCGATTACTTTTTGATTTGTAACGATCTCTTCTTTGGAACCTACAGGAATGCCTTTATGTTTCATCCATTTTTCGATTTCTTCAAAAGCGGGAACGATTAAAGCTGATGGAAATTTTCTATTTTCTCCCACGACCATAATTTGTGCAATGAGGTAGATTCCATTAGTTTTGTTTCAATAGGCTGTGGTGCGATGTACTTGCCACCTGCTGTTTTGAACATTTCTTTTTTGCGGTCTGTAATTTTCAGAAATCCATCAGTCGATATTTCGCCAATATCGCCTGTTTTGAAGAATCCGTTTTCATCAAATGATTCTTTTGTTGCTTCATCATTTTTGTAATAGCCAGAGGTGACACTTGGTCCTTTTACTAAGATCTCTCCATCTTGAGCTATTTTTACTTCTAAATTTTTCAGAGGCCGACCAACTGTTCCGAATTTGATACCCGTGTCAAAAAATGTGTTGACTGCTATAACTGGAGATGTTTCGGTTAGACCATATCCTTCTAATACTTTCATATCAGAAGCCCAAAATACACGCGCTAATCTTTCCTGAAGAGCTGCACCACCAGAAACAATAATTTTTATGTTACCACCAAGGGCTTCTTTCCATTTTGAAAAGATTAATTTTCGAGCAATGGCTAATTGAAAATTGTACCAAGCGCTGTTTTTTGTTGGCTCTTGGTAACGAAGGCCAAGGTTTAATGCCCACATGAACAGCGATTTCTTGATTCCAGTTAAGTCTTTTCCTTTCGCAACGATTTTATCATATACTTTTTCGAGTACCCGCGGTACAGTGGTAAAAAGATCCGGTTTAACTTCGTTGATATCCACAACAACATTGTCCAGTGTTTCACAAAAATAGATCTCTATACCTTTTGAATAATACATGTATACAACCATCCGTTCAAAAATATGACATAAGGGTAAAAAGCTGATCGCTTTTTTAAAATCGGGTCTTATGAGATGGTAGCAGGCGAGTACATTACTTAAAATATTTTTATGGGATAAGTATACTCCTTTCGGTTTACCGGTGGTACCTGATGTGTAGATTAACGTGAGTAGATCATCTTCCTGTATAGCGTCATTGTAAGGCTTTAGATCTGTATCCAATGTGTCACCAATTTGATATAAGGATTCTAGATCTTTATGATGTTCAGTCTTCTCAAAAGTATAGAGCGGAATTGTTAATTGATGATCTTTTAATGCTGTGTCAACACGTGCAGCAAGCTCGGCATTACTGACGAATATCAATTTAGCTTCTGCATCATTGACAATATAGGATAGGTCCTGTGGAGCTAATGTAGGATACAGCGGTACAAGTGCAATACCCAATTGATTACAGGCAAAATCAATGATACTCCATTCAGGACGGTTTCCGGACATCAGCGCAACTCGATCTCCTTTTATTAAGCCGATACTTAGTAGCGCTCTGCTGAGACTATTTATTTTATCAATGAATTCACTGGTCAAGTAGGTTTTCCAACGACCATTTTTATCGCGTCCAGCATAATCGTTTTATCGGAGAACTCGGATTTATAATTTGTGATGAGGTCAAAAATTCTACTTTGTTGTGCCATAATGAAATATTTAAAATATTTGCTTAATTGGTTTATTACTAAGTATTCAAATACAATCTAATATATGAAAAATGTTTTGATGTACATTTTTTATATTTAAAATTGTTAATAACAATTTAGTATTTGCGTCGTTTAATTATTGATATTAACTTTGAACGAATAAATTGAAAAACAAATAGGCACGTTAAATATGAAAAAATTATCTTGGATCTTTGGAGTGACAGTTGGCTTATTGGGCGTATCGAACGAAGCTTTCGCGCAATTAGATTCAAAAGGGGCAATTGGGGCTCGTTTTGGTTCTGCTCAGGGAATTACCTATAGACATACACTTTCAAATGACCGAGCTTTCGAAGGGCTTTTGAGCATTCAGAGCAACTCAAATTATAGACGTTTTAGAGTCGTTGGATTGTACGAATATTATAGGCCTATATCAGGTGGTTTTAATTGGTATTATGGATTTGGTGGTGGCCTGGGGTCTTATAAGGAAAAAGACAAAACGATTGATGGAAAACGTGTTGAATATGATTCGGAGCTGGCGCTTAGTATTGATGGAATTATAGGGATTGAATATAATATTCCTGAAACTCCTTTCCAGGTTTCTTTGGATGTTAAACCTTATTTTGATTTCTTGCAATCGAGTACTATTAAGCTTATAGATCCAATCGGCTTTTCATTTCGATATAAATTTTAGATATCTTCTAATAAAACAAAAAAGGTCACTTGATAAATCGAGTGACCTTTTTGCATTTTTATGATAACCAGAATTCTGCTAATTGTTTTTGCTCTTCCGATTGTTCTTTGAGGGGTTGTATACGGAATAATTTTTTATTGGCTGCCCGTATCTCAATTTTCAGTTCTTTTATAATACCATCTCTTGCTATTAAAATATCTAATATATCTCCTTCATTGCTATGCTGCATAAAATAGTCATATTCTTTATCTTTGAGGTCGAGTCTGATGCCATTGATGGCTATTAATTCATCACGGACATTTAATCCTCCATCCCAAGCTCCCGAACCTCGTTCTACTGCAGTAACGGTTTGAATCCCATCATTTTTTGATGACTTATTCCAATTCCTAAAGTTTTGCTTTCGGCATTAATGTCTATGATCTCATAACCTACTAGGTTGAAATATGCATTATAGTCAAGTTCACCATTTTCGTGTGCAGCTTTGAAGATATCGGAAACGGATATACCTGTAAATTCTTCTACGAGTCGCTGAAATTCATCTTCTTCAAAACCCCTGTTCTGATCTAAATAGAAATGGTTATATGCTTCTTTTAATACATGATCTAATTTTTTTGTTCCTTTTGAAGCTGCTATAATTTTTAAATCCAGCAACACCGTGAGCATAGCTCCTTTATTATAATAGGATATACTTGAATTAGGTGAGTTTTCATCTTGTCTATAATATTTGATCCAGGCATCAAAGCTTGCTTCTGCGGCTGATTGTATGTGATGTCCAGGACGATTCAGTACTGTTGTGAAATCATTTGCTAGTAGATTCAGGTATTCTAGTTCTGAGAAGAAACCACATCTTTTGATGATCAGGTTATCGTAGTATGAGGTAAAGCCCTCCATAATCCACAGCCCCGTGGTGTAATTTTCCTGATCATAGTTAAATGGTCCCAATGCTTTGGGACGAAGTCGTTTAACATTCCATAAATGGAAATACTCATGGGCAATTAGGCTGAGGTATGTCTTGTACGATCCTTCGTTACTATATGCTGTCCTTGATGCTCCCAGTACGGTCGAATTGAGATGTTCTAATCCTCCGCCTCCGGATTGGTAGTTATGGGTAATGAAGACATATCTTTTATTGGGGTTAGAACCCCAGATGCGGGTTTCTTCTTCGACTATTTTTTTGACATCGGCACTTAATCGTTCTTTGTCATAAGTACCACCACCTACCATGCAAATTCATGCTCTACGTTGGAAGCTTGAATGGTCCAAATATCTTGATTACCGACTTCAAAGGGTGAATCGTAAAGAATATCAAAGTCGGGTGCATAAAAAGTATGCGTATCGATTTGTTCAAGACCCGTTGAAATACTTCTCCAGTTTTCAGCGGGTCTGATGGTAACAGTTACTGGGCTGTCAATGTTACCGTCTATATGTAAAAAGGTTGCAGTCGGTACTATAAAGGCATGCTCGTCATTAATAAAATTAGTACGTACGGATGTTTCAAAACCATAGATATGGTAGTTGATAACAATTGATCTTTTATTTTTGGTAAATATACGCCAAGTATTTTTGCTTATTTTTTCATATCCTACTTGATCTTCAACAGAGAATCGTTCTACTTGTTTAGAATATTCACGTACTAGGTAGGATCCTGGGGACCAAACGGGCATTTTAACATCAATAAAATCAGACTGAATTTCTTTGATGGACATTTTTACGGCTGCGTAATGTGCTTGAGGCTCACTAAAGGAAACATCAAAATGTATTTTTGACGTATAATTACTTTTTTCAATCATTTTAAAGCGTTAAATAACTGATAGCTATACCAGTTCAAAATTTATTTGTGGTATGCAAAAGTACAAGGTTATGAGGGTTATACAAAATTATTTGACGTAATGTTTTGTAATGGTAGGCCATTTTATTTTATGGCTACATCTTTGGTTAATTTAAACTTGAAAATTTTGTATATTTGATACGCTCGATGTAGCATAATCTTATAATTTATGATTTTAGTCGTTGATAGCGGTTCTTCTAAGTCAGACTGGAAATTAGAACTTCCAGATAGTCCACCTTTGTCTTTTTCGACAAATGGGCTTAATCCTTTTTTTGTAAACGATAAAGAAATAACCCGAGTAATTAAAGAAATACCTGAGATAATACCTTATGCGAATGAAATAACGGAACTTTATTTCTATGGCGCAGGTTGTATATCTCCAGATCGTAGGGAAATGGTTTCCAATGCGCTGACTCCTTTGTTTGAAAATGCTTTTATTTCGGTTGAGAACGATCTTGTAGGTAGTGCTTTAGCGACTTGTGGTACTAATAAAGGGTATATTGCCACATTGGGTACTGGCTCTGATATTAGTTTTTTGATGGACAGGAGGTGCAACCCTCTAACCATGGAAATGGATATGTGCTGGGAGATGAGGGATCGGGGGCCTGGTTTGGCAAAAAGTTAATTACATTGTTTCTTTATGGTCGATTGCCAAAGGATCTGTCAGAGAATTTTGCAGAGAATTATCGCATAACAAAGGAGATCGTTATTAAGAATGTGTACCAAAAGGAGAGACCGAATGCTTATTTGGCTTCATTTGCACCATTTTTATCTGCGAATATTACGCATCCGTTTATAGATGAAATTATTCGTTCGGGTTTCGAGGAATATGTACAGACTTGTGTATTAACTTATCAGAATTATCAGGATTACGAGTGTCACTTTGTGGGATCAATTGCTTATTATCTGGATCTGATATTACGTGATGTCTGTAATGGATATAATATTAAAATTGGAAAAATATTGAAATCACCGATCAATGAATTGTTTGATTTTGTGATAGAAAGAGAAAAAAGTTCACTTATTAATTTTTAAAATAACATGATGATTTTATCAACGATTATTGCTTGTTTTTCCATGATATTTGGAAATCCTAGCATTTACGATTATAGTTTTAAAAGTCTCGATGGTAAAGATGTTAAAATGTCGTCTTTTAAAGGGAAGAAAATTTTAATAGTCAATACAGCCTCAAAATGTGGCTTTACTAAACAGTATAAAGATCTGCAAGCATTGTATTCGGAGTATGGAAATGATTTGGTGATCATTGGGTTTCCGGCGAACAATTTTGGGAATCAAGAACCTGGTACGAATGGAGATATTCAGGAATTTTGCGAACAAAACTATGGTGTAGAGTTTTTAATGGCAGAGAAGGTTGAAGTAAAAGGTGATCAGATAGATCCTTTATTTAAATACCTGACTTCGCAAGATAATCCGGATTTCAAAGGTGATATCAAGTGGAACTTTGAAAAGTTTCTAATCGATGAGAACGGAAAGCTGATACATCGCTATCGTTCGGCAGTTAATCCACTTGCAGATGAAATTGTCAATTGGGTGAAGAAATAGAAATTGAGAAACCAGGAAGTAAATATTCTTGGTTTTTTTGTGAAATAAGATTGTAAAAAGAAAGTCCACCTTGGGAGGGTGGACTTTAACTAACCAATTATAAACCTAAATTATGAAAAGTATTTTGTAGCTATTACTAGCTGTTATTATCTTGTTATTATAGTTATACAAAGGTAATGCCAAAATATGCCATCATATATTAAGTAAATGTTAATAATTTGTTAAATTATAGTAACATCTCCTGCATCTTGCTTCGTAAGCTTCTTTTTCACCCAAAAGGACTGTTTTTGTATCTGTA
Organism: Sphingobacterium sp. IITKGP-BTPF85; assembly: GCF_001006065.1. Classification (NCBI taxonomy): domain Bacteria; kingdom Pseudomonadati; phylum Bacteroidota; class Sphingobacteriia; order Sphingobacteriales; family Sphingobacteriaceae; genus Sphingobacterium; species Sphingobacterium sp. IITKGP-BTPF85. Next base: position 18,960 of record NZ_ASZT02000054.1, on the reverse strand, counting down.
GAAGTCCTGAAAGAGTAATTTGCTGGCGCTCCGCATTGCATGCATACGGCATGTACTTTTGTTACATGTTCGGCAATTGCCATTATATGGGGTATAGGACCGAAAGGTTGTGCTTTAAAATCCATATCTAGACCTGCAACTATGACACGAATTCCTTTATTTGCCAAATTGACACATACCTCTGTCAAACCTTCATCAAAAAATTGCGCTTCATCTATACCGACAACCTGAGTATCATTGCTCAGCAATAAAATAGAAGAGGAGTGTTCAACAGGGGTAGATGGTATACTGTTGCTGTCGTGCGAAACAACTAAGCGATCATCATATCTTTTGTCTACTGCTGGTTTGAAAATTTCGACATGGAGTTTAGCATATTGTGCCCGTTTTAGTCTACGGATGAGTTCTTCGGTCTTACCGGAAAACATCGAACCGCATATCACTTCGATACTCCCGTATGCTGGGCCCCTTTGTGTGAAATTATGTTCAGAAAAAAGCATTTAAATGAATTAAAATCAATAAATTGAATATTACTTTCAATCAGTATTAAATCTGATTTTTTAAATAAAATAATACTACTTAAGTCCTGCTAATATCAGAATTTAATATTAAATTTGAGTCTATAAAAGCTACAATACTTAACAATAAAGTATAAATCAGTAAGTTGAAAATGAAGTTTTATTCCTTTTGTAAAATTTAGTGTTTTACTGGAATTACGAACAATGAAATGTATTAATTTATGGTTACGAAACAAAATTTATTTGATAAAATAGGAGATTTATTGCAGGAGTTGGAAGCGCAATATCTTGCGCTTTCAAAGGATGGCTTTGAAGATAAGAAAACTGATTTAGCTCTTTTTGAAGCTACCGCACAATATATTGCCGCTCAGATTGGTGTTTTAAAAGCACAGAATCTGTTGGGTATAGCTCAGAAAATGGAAAGAGCTGATGAACCTGCGGCTCCAAAAGTAGTGCATGACCGGATAGAAGAGGAGAAAGTTTCTTTTAATAACTACTTTACACCTCCTTCCAATTTGTTTCAAAGTGTTTCTGAAAAGAAAGAAGAACAACCTAATGTGGTAACGGAGGTGGTAGATGAAACAGCTGATATCAGTTTGAATACACCACAGAAAGAAGTTGCCCCTGTCGAAGATTTAAATTTGAAAGAAGGGCCTGCTAAAGAAGAACTTACTCAAGAGGAGGTCATTCCTGAAGTAGAGAAAGTGACTTTTGACAACAGTATCCTTGAGCCTGTGTCTGCTACTACTCAAGAGGATAAACCACGAGATCGTGTAACTCCAACATATGAAAAAGAGGAGGCAAAGCCTCAACAGGTAGCCGTTAATCCGGTGGAACAAGAGAAGTTAGTTGTTAATGAAGTTATTGAAGAATCAAAACAAATCTTGATTGAAGAAGAGATTCGTCCAGATGTGGAGCAAGAGACTCCTTCAAGACCGTTAACGTTAAATGAAATTATTTCACAACAGAAAAAAGCTGGTGTACAAAACCGGGTTTATGAGATGAACAATGCTTCAGGAAATTCGGGGCAGGTGAAAGATATCAAATCGATCATTAATTTGAATGATAAGCTGCTGTTTATTAAGGATCTCTTTAATGGGTATAGTTTAGCTTACAGTGAAGCTGTTGAATTATTGAACAGATGTAACGATTATGCGGAAGCGGATGCTTTTCTGCAAACGAATTATGCGGTTAAAAATAGATGGGTTGAAAAACCACAATCGGTTGAAAAGCTATATTTATTGATTCGTAAAAGATTTGCATAAAAAAAAGCTGACTTCAAGTCAGCTTTTTTTATTGTAATTGAAACTGTATCCAGGTATTTCCCTCTAAGCCGTAAAAAAAATATTTGGGCTGCAGTATTTCCGCTAATGTTTCTAATTCTAAGCAATAGTCAGCTCCCGGAGTTTTTCCAAATTCCTCCTTATTGATTAAAAAAACTTGATTTAGCTTAACGGCATTACTATGAGACCAGTTTGTGTCAGATAATAGTGCGGGAATTTGTGCTATTGTTAATTCTTCTGAATTGATAATAATAACTTTATCTGCTTCCGAAATGGTGTAAGTAGGTATACCACCTGCTATTTTAATACACTCTTGTAAATAGTCACTGGTATTGATTACGGCAGGGTTGAGGCCATCTAAAAGAATTACTTTAGGGCGATCGCTTGCTGCAATAAATTTCAATTTATGGATGATGATATGAACTTCATCATCCAAAATTTCTAAAAGCTCTGCGGTTTTTTCATCCTTATTTAATAGTCTTCCAATAGACTCTGTATAATTTATAATATCATGACTCGTGACCAAATTACTGGATAGGGTATAGATTTGCTCTAAAATATCCGTTGGCAACTGCGTTTTGTCTACTTCATATTGATTCAGAATAGCTTCAACTAAAATTTCTTGATTGCTTTGCATGATGCAAATTTACAAATGATGATTTGATTTGCGAATTAAATTGAAAGGTTATTTTGTCATCTATGATTTGAATTCAAATGTGTAAATTGCATTATATTTAGAATTGTTCATTTAGATCATATATTATGTTTGATAAATTATTCCAAGCGCAACAAAAAGCACAAGAAATTAAACAAAGATTAGATAATATTTCTGTTTTTGGAGAAGCTGAAGGTGGATTGATAAAAGTAGTTGCAACTGCTAATAAAGAAATTAAAGAAATTACAATTGATCCGATCTTCTTGAGTAATGCGGATAAAGAGGAACTGGAAGAATTGCTTGTCGTGGCTTTAAATAAAGCGATGACCCAAGCTGAAAATGTGAGTCAATCTGAGATGTCTGCTGCTAGTCAGGATATGCTTGGTGGTTTAGGAGGCCTATTTAATCAATAGTTTTATGAAAGCGACATATTACGGACAATCTTGTGTTATGTTCAATTTTGATGGACACGAGGTATTAATGGATCCTTTTATCACTTATAATCCCTTGGCAAAGGGTGTAGACGTTAATGCTCTATTACCAGAATATATTTTTTTAAGTCACGGTCATCAGGATCACGTGGCAGATATGGCACAGATTCAAAAAAATAGCCAAGCAACTGTTGCAGCTATTGTAGAGACTGCAGCATGGGTTAGGAAACAAGGAGTTCCGGATGAAAAAGTAATTGAGTTCAATTTAGGAGGTACTATTGTGACTTCTTTTGGTACTGTGAAGATGGTGTATGCTATGCATACAAATAGCACTCCTGACGGACACTATGGTGGATTTCCTGTTGGTTTCATTCTGCATTCTGGTAACAAGAAAATTTATTTTGCAGGAGATACAGCGCTTACAATGGAAATGAAGCTTTTGGCAGATCTTGAATTGGATTGGGCATTTTTACCTATCGGTGGACATTATACCATGGATGTTGATGATGCGGTAAAGGCGGCAGAATTTATTAATTGTGATAAAATAGTGGGTGTGCATTACGATACATTTCCTCCTATTACCATTGATAAAGGTAATGCTGCTGAAAAATTCGCAAATTATGGTAAGACATTATACTTACCGGCAATTGGTGAATCAATTGAATTATAACAAATAAGGGGGATGGAAATCCCCCCTATTTGTTATATCGTTACCAGATTTTTTAGATCTTCTAAGGTGAATAGTGGTGTTTCTGTCAGCTTGTTTTTGAGAATGGATTCTTTATAATCTTCGTAATGAAATAATCGCCATTCGCCGTTATGATATTCTAAACTGCTTAAGTTTTCAACCCAATCACCTGAGTTCATGTAAGTCACTGTTCCTTTCCGGGTAATGACTTCTTTGATTTGTGGTTGATGGATGTGTCCACAGATCACATAGTCGTAATTTTTTTCAATAGCTAGTTCAGTGGCTGTTTCTTCAAAATCAGAAATGTATTTGACAGCTTTTTTAACACTGTTTTTTATTTTTTTTGATAATGAATATTTCTCACGCCCCATTTTAAGCAAGATCCAATTGATAATATGGTTTAATTGGATCAGTTTATCGTATCCCCAACCGCCTAATTTTGCTAACCATTTTGAATGATGGATGGAGGCATCAAATACGTCACCATGGAATATCCATGCTTTCTTATTGTTAAGGGATAGTAAGAGCTTGTTGGTTAATTTGATATTGCCAAGTTTTAAATCTGCAAATTTTCGGAGCATTTCATCATGATTACCGGTGATGTAATGCACTTCGGTGCCATTGGCACTGAGATCGATTATTTTTTTGATAACATGTAAATGCTCGGATGGGAAATAGCTTTTTTTGAATTGCCAAATATCGATTATATCGCCATTTAAAATCAGCATTTTTGGTGCGATCGACTCTAAATAATAGAGTAACTCTTTTGCGTGACTTCCATGTGTTCCGAGATGAATGTCTGATAATACTACGATATCGAGATTTCTTTTCATAACTTCCGTTTTTCAAAAGACGCATTTTATTATGATCTGTATATAAATGCTTTGTTATGAAATTATTAAAAATATAAAGGGTGAAGATACGATCTTCACCCTTTATATTTTTAATACTAAAATAGCTTGAAACTATTTTGACGCTCTATTGATGTGGAATTGAACTAAATCATCGATAGGGGAACGTAATATTTTGCCAACTTTCATGCCGTACTGTACTGCTTTTTCCTCCAAAACATTACGGAAATTATAGCCTACAGAACCGATGCAGTTGAATGTATATTCTTGGTAGTTTGGATATTTACTAACTAAGTTTTTGAAAAATGCTTCGAAAGCATCATCTACAATAGCACGTGTATATTCAATATTCACATTGTTGTCGTAAACAAATTTGCTGAAACTTGCGCAGAAACGGTTCGCTAATGGCTTTGTGTAAACGGTATCCATGATTTCATCTGGAGTGATCTTGTAAGTGTCGTAAAATACTTTACGAACATCTTGAGGCATTAAATCACGGATGTAATCTGTTAATAATTTTTTACCGATATAACTTCCGCTACCTTCATCACCTAAGATGTAAGCACATGAGTCGATGTTATAGGTAATGTCATTTCCATCATAAATACAAGAATTGGTACCCGTTCCTAGAATGGCTGCAAAACCTGATTCAGTACCTAATAAAGCTCTTGCGGCAGCTAATAAATCGTGACCAACCTCAACTTGAGCTTGTTGGAAAACTTCTTGGATAGCTTTAATAACGATTTCTGCTTTTTCTTTATTATGAACGCCTGCACCGTAATAGTTAACCTCTTTAATTTCATCAAAAGGTAAATCATTTGGTAAGCCTTTTCTTAAAGAGTTAACGATGTATTCGCTATCTACAAAATATGGGTTATACCCTTCTGTATTGAAGTAAATTTTTTTGTTTGAATCATCCAACAAACACCAGTTTGTTTTCGTTGACCCGCCGTCAGCAATAATAATCATTATTGAGTAGTTTTAATTGAGTTTTTTCGTTTTAAAATTGGATCATTTGAATCCGATTTTCGAAAATACATTTTTTTATTTATAATTTATGTATGATCAAAGCACTAAAATGAAAAATTATTTCATTTACTTTATAGCAATTTGAAAAAAAAGGCCTTAAAATTGTATTTAAGGCCTTTTTTTTAAGATGCTATTAAATTGATTTAATAGTGTATTTTTTACAATTAGTTAGCTTTGTCAATAAGCTTAATGTGATCCCTCTGCTTCGACATCATCAATATTAATTCCTTGTTTTTTGAGTACTGATTTTACTGCTATTGCAAAGAATACAATGTAGGCAAAACCTAACAATGGAAGTAGGTAAGAGTTGTGGATACCTATGATATCAGCTAATTTTCCTTGGATAGGGGGAATAACACCACCACCTAAGATCATCATGACTAAGAATGCTGATCCTTGTGCTGTATATTTTCCAAGTCCTACGATTGAAAGGCTGAAGATTGATGACCACATGATAGAACAAGCTAATCCTCCTGCTAAGAAAGAGTAAATAGCTACTGTACCTGAAGATAATAAACCAACAGTCATAGCGATAATTCCGAATAGACCGAAAACGATTAATGTTCTCGCAGGTTTTTCTTTACTTAGGTAAAATGCTCCGATTTGTATAAGTATACAAACAACATAATAGTATAGGTGTGACATTTCAAAGCCCGCCATTGCATTAACGCCGATAATAATAGAAAATGCGACAAGTGGAACAATGATAAGTAATATGTTTTTAGTTGTTTTAGTTAGGTTAAACGCTGTAATCGCTCCAGCCCAACGACCAATCATCATACTACCCCAATACATAGAAACGTAAGGCGTAATTTGCGATGATTGTAGCTTCCAAATTCTTTTAATGTAAGTAGTTCGCCTAAGTTACTTCCTATGGCTACTTCAACTCCAACGTATAAAAATAGGGCAATCATACCCAATACTAATTGAGGGTATCTCATAGCTCCCCATCCTTCTGGGTTTTTCTGCGCTTTTACATTTGCAAAAATCAATCCACCAACAACAACAATCAGTGCACCTGCTAACCACAGCATACGTTGTATTTCAAGTGGGTGAGCAATCTCTTTAATCTGAAGTTTTAATTGCTCAATACTTGCTGGATCAACTAAAGATTTTAATTGCGCCTGTAATTGATCTACCTGAATTGCTACTTCACTTTTGTAACTTAAAAATACAGGAGCGAACATGGCAAAAAGCAAGATGGTCATGATAACCAAAGTATTAAGGGCTTTATTAGCTTTTTCCATGGGTTCATTGCTTATTCCTGCAGGCACCTTTACTGAAGTAAAACAAACTTGCTGCTAGTAGGAACAATAAACCAACACCTATATATAGGAAAACGACTTTGTCTAAAGGTAAATTAGCAATTTCGGAATCGGATATTTTCTCAAATGTTCCGAATAACGCAAAACCGATAACTAAGGGTCCTATTGTTGTTCCGAAAGAATTGATACCACCGCCTAAATTGACACGTGAAGCACCAGTTTTGGGATCTCCTAATAAAACTGCAAATGGATTTGCAGCGGTCTGTTGTAATGAAAAACCTAAGGCAACGGTGAAAAGTCCAAGTAACATACCGATGTATACATTTACTTCTACTGCCACGATCATTGCTCCGGCACCTAATGCTGAGAATAATAGACCATAGACAATACTTTTTTATAGCCCCATTTACCAACTAAATCTTTTCCTGAAAATGTGCTGAAAATAAAAAGTAATAATGCCCCAAGATAATAAGCGGTGTAAAATGCAAAATCAATCAATTGTGACTGAAATTGGTCTAAGTGAAAGTAGTTTTTACAAAAGGGAATAAATACGCTATTTCCTGCTGCAATAAAACCCCAAAAGAAAAATACAATTATTAATGTATATAAGGCGGGATAATTTGTTTTAATGAGTTTATTTTCCATCTAAATCGTTTGCTTTGTTTTTTTGCACCGCTAACTTACAAAAAATATATCATATTTAAATATAATATTGTTGTTAATAACTACGTTTGATTTTTTAGTAAAACGTTTTAACAAGATATGATTTGTTATAAGTATGTTTTTTTTACAAATAATTTTGAATTGTCAGATTTGTTTTTTTTCTTTGTGCAGGTTCTCATAATTTATTCCGCTTCAGGTATAGAAGAAATCACTTAGTTCTTAAATCCCTTTGTTTGTTAATCAAAATGATTAATGGAGTGTAATAAATTCATTTTAAAATAAAATCCTAATATATCATAATAAAAATTTAATGGATATTAATGAATTAAATGCAAAACTCGTGTCTGAATTACGCGAAATTGCAAAATTAATAGGTATCGGTGACGCTGATAAGCTTAGAAAGCAAGAGTTAATTGAAAAAATAATCAGCACTGGTGATGAGTCCGAAAATACTTCTGAAAAAAAGGAAGAAAATCATGATGAGTCAACGGAGAGACCTCGAAAAAGAATAAGAACCGCAAAAGCGTCTGAGCCGGTTACTATCCGTAAAAAAGAAAATGAAGAAACAGATTCAGCTAGCGAAGTAGCAATCTCAGAATCTGAAGAAAATATAAAAGCAGCTCCAGCAATTAAGTCAGCACCTCCAAAAGTAGAAACAGCTTCATCAAATGCAGATTTTGACAATGTTATTGTCAATGAAGGTGTGTTGGAAATTATGCCTGATGGATATGGTTTTTTACGTTCTTCTGACTATAATTATCTTACATCTCCAGATGATATTTACGTTTCTCAGTCGCAAATCAAATTATTTGGTTTGAAAACTGGTGATACAGTCAGAGGTAGCATTAGACCTCCAAAAGAAGGTGAGAAATATTTTCCATTGGTACGTGTAGAAGCGATCAATGGTCAAAATCCTGCTGAAATTCGTGACCGAGTTCCTTTTGATTTCTTAACGCCATTATTCCCTAATGAACGTTTGAATTTGGATTTGGGTACAAGCAACTATTCGACTCGTATCATGGATTTGTTTACTCCTATAGGTAAAGGACAACGTGGTCTTATTGTAGCTCAACCTAAAACAGGTAAAACCAATTTGTTGAAAGAGGTTGCAAATGCTATCGCTAAAAACCATCCTGAAGTTTATTTGATTATCTTATTAATCGATGAGAGACCTGAGGAGGTGACGGATATGGCAAGAAGTGTACGTGCTGAAGTGGTTTCATCTACTTTTGATGAACCTGCAGAGCGTCATGTAAAAATCGCAAATATTGTTTTAGAGAAAGCAAAACGTATGGTCGAGTGTGGTCATGATGTCGTGATCTTGCTAGATTCAATTACACGTTTGGCTCGTGCTTATAATACAGTTGCCCCTGCATCTGGTAAAATATTATCGGGTGGTGTGGATGCAAATGCTTTACATAAACCAAAACGTTTCTTCGGTGCTGCCCGTAATATCGAGCACGGAGGTTCTTTAACTATTTTAGCAACAGCTCTTACAGAGACTGGTTCTAAAATGGATGAGGTTATTTTTGAAGAGTTTAAAGGTACTGGTAACATGGAGTTACAGTTGGATCGTAAATTGGCGAACAAACGTATTTTCCCTGCTATCGATTTAACAGCTTCAAGTACGCGTCGTGATGATTTATTAATGGATAAAGAATCGATTCGTCGTCTTTGGATATTACGCAATCACTTGGCGGATATGAATTCTAATGAGGCAATGGAGTTTTTATTAGCGCAAATGCGTGGTACTAAGTCTAATGAAGAGTTTTTGATTAGCATGAATGGGTAATTCCATTTGATTTTAATAATTTAGCCATCATTTATAAAAAATGATGGCTTTTTATTTATATTGAAAATATGAAAAAACATATTCCTAATACCATAACCTGTTTGAATCTATTTAGTGGATGTATCGGGGTGTTAATGGCACTTAAAGGTGATTATATGACAACAGCTTATTGTGTATTGGCTTCTGGTATATTTGATTTCTTCGATGGTATGGTAGCACGGCTTTTACATGTCAAATCCAACATCGGTAAGGAATTAGATTCACTGGCTGATATGGTTAGTTTTGGTTTCTTGCCAGGTGCTATCCTTTATATGTTATTGTCTGAGGTTTTTATTGAGCAACTCTTGTTTGCTTATTTAGGTTTTGTGGTAACCGTGTTTTCAGCGCTTCGATTGGCAAAATTTAATCTGGATGAACGCCAAACGACTGATTTTATAGGGTTAAATACACCTATGAATACTTTTTATGTCTTATCACTGCCTTTTATTGCTGAAAAATATCCAGATATTATATTAAATACCTTTTTTCTCTTGATCAGCACTGCACTAACAAGTTTTTTATTGGTTAGTGAGATTAGATTGTTTTCTATGAAGCTATCGTCATTGGCTTGGTCTGAAAATAAATATAAATTTATTTTTGTGATTTTAGCGGTTGTCTTATTTGCTGTTTTGCAATTCGTGGCATTGCCAATTATTTTATTAAGCTATATCTTGCTTTCACTGTTACATTTTCAACGTTTGAAATAAAGATTAAATCGATTTTTCATACTGCTCTAATTCTGTAAATAATTCATCGAATTGTATTTTTAATAGGGAGCATTCCGATTCAATGTGATTGATGTCAGCGGTTTCTTTTGCTAATGATTCTATAAGCTGCAGTTGCTCTTTTAAATGTGGTGCTCCAATGTATTCCATAGTAGGTTTGATATGGTGTGCCGCATTATTAATCTCTTGATAGTCTTTCGCTGTTATTGCTGCTGTTAATTTTTCAAAATCTAAAGGAGTTTGTGTTCGGTAAAGGGCGATAAACTCTTTTATCATGTCCTCATTATTAAACATACTTTGCTTGATAATATCTGGTTTTATGTGTTTATACATTTTTTTGTAGATGTTTACGTCTAAGGGATCTGTGCATATTGCTAAGAGTTCCTTATTACTCTTTTTTAAAATCGGGTGTATATATTCTGGAGCGATCTGGACTAATGGGATTAGTGTAAATTTACGATCCTGTATATAGGGATGTGGAATTTGGAGGTTAGGCAAGTTAATCTGCTCATTTTCGTAATATAAAATGTCAATATCGATCACACGTGCTCCCCATTTTTCTGAACGAACTCTCCCTAATTGATTTTCTATACTTTGACAGATTTCAAGCGCCTCTATTGGGTTAAGAAATGTTTTGACTTCAATTACTTGGTTTAAGAAATTGGGTTGATCTTCTACCCCCCAAGCTTCGGTTTCGACAATAGCTGAAACTTTTGCAATGTTGCCCAAGGAATCCTCCAGAGCGCTTAATGCGCTGTTTAATTGCATTAAACGATCACCCAGGTTTGCTCCTAATAAAATGTAGATGCTTTTCACCTTATAAATATAGAATTTTAGTTAATTAAATAAAAGATTTAAAAATTTATTTGTAACATTTGTACTAAATTGGCAACTAATAAATCAATTGAACTTTAGATTATTCATTTTATGAAATCATTTTTTAAGTATGTACTTGCTACTGTCACGGGAATTGTGATATCATCGGTAGTTTTATTTATTATAATGTTAGGTATTATCGGCGCGTTAGTAACTTCTGCATCTTCGGAAAAAGAAGTAATGGTTAAGGATAATTCAATATTGTATCTTTCTTTTAATCATGAGATTACAGAGCGTTCCATAGATAATCCTTTTGGTTCCTTGGATATTCCTGGTTATAATTTGAAAAATCTTGGTCTTGATGATATTCTGTTGAGAATAAGAACAGCTAAAGAAGATAGTAAGATTAAAGGGATCTTTATGGATGCAAGTACAATTGCTACTGGATTTGCTAGTCTTAAAGAGATTAGAGATGCTTTGTTAGACTTTAAGTCATCGGGTAAATTTATTGTGGCTTACAACGAGGGTTATTCTCAAAAAGCTTATTATGTCGCTAGTGTTGCAGATAAGGTGTATGTGAATCCAGAAGGAACTGTTGATTTTAAAGGATTGGCAAGCTCCACCATGTTTATGAAAGATGCTTTTGATAAATTTGGTGTGGATATGCAGGTTGTAAAAGTGGGAACTTTTAAAAGTGCTGTTGAACCTTATTTCTTAAACCAAATGAGTGAGGCGAACCGTTTACAGGTTAATTCTTATTTGGGAAGTATCTATGATTCATTTATTCAGGAAATTTCAACTTCAAGAAAAATGTCTGCCGACTCATTAAGGAGTATAGCTACAGATTATTTGGTTCGTAACGCTGATGATGCTGTAAGGTATAAATTGGCTGATGCTAAATTGTATAAAGATGAGCTGATTTTAGAATTAAAGAAAAGATTGAACGTAGCAACAAAAGATGATCTCTCTGTTGTATCCCTAATTGACTATAAATCGAAGATGCCGAGTGGTTCTGAATCTAATCAGGTTGCTGTTTTGTATGCTGAAGGTGCTATTGTAGGAGGAGAGGGGACTAAAGGTGAGATTGGATCCGATAAAATTTCACGTGAGCTACGTTTGTTAAGACAAGATGATAATGTGAAAGCAGTTGTTTTCCGTGTTAATTCTCCTGGAGGTTCTGCTTTAGCATCTGATGTTATATGGAGAGAGGTTGAGTTGACAAAGCAAGTAAAACCGATCATAGTTTCTATGGGGGATTATGCGGCTTCGGGCGGTTACTATATTTCGGCGGCAGCAGATTCAATCTTTGCTGAGAATAATACGATTACAGGTTCAATCGGGGTGTTTGGGGTTATTCCAAATTTTAAGAATTTATTGAATAATAAAATAGGTGTTCATTTTGATGGTGTGAAAACTGGTAAATTCTCTGATTTAGGTATGGTTCCGGATCGTCCTTTAACTGCTGAAGAACGCGATATCATCCAGATGGAGGTTAATCGTGTTTATCAAACGTTTATGAAGCGTGTGTCTGATGGTCGTAAAATAACGGTTGCTCAGGTTGATACTATTGGTCAAGGCCGTGTGTGGACTGGTAAACAGGCTGTAGAGATTGGATTGGTAGATCGTATAGGTGGTATTGATGATGCTATTAAAGCAGCAGCAAAGAAAGCAAAAATAGGACAATATGCAGTTAAGCAATATCCTGCCAAAGAGGATGCAATTTCAACTTTTTTAAATTCGTCTAAGGAAAAGGTTCAAATATGGATGGCACAACAGCAAATGGGAGAATTCTATAATTACTTTGATGTGATCAAAAAGTTTCTGGACAATCTGGTATTATGGCGAAATTGCCGTATTCGATTGAAATACATTAATTATTTTTCATTTTATCAAAAAAAGCCTTTTATTATTCGGATAGTAAAAGGCTTTTTTTATATTTAGCTGTCCATTTGAATAGGTGGGTAAATACTTCATAATAAATAATAGAGATGAAAACAGTTGACAACTTAAACTTCGCTGACAAAAAAGCGCTAATACGTGTAGATTTTAATGTTCCTTTGGATGACAATTTTAATATTACAGATGATAATAGAATTCAAGGTGCGACACCCACGATTAAAAAAATATTAAATGATGGTGGATCTGTTATCTTGATGTCACACTTAGGTAGACCAAAAGATGGGCCTACAGATAAATATTCACTAAAGCACATTGTTTCACATTTATCTGGAGTGTTAGGGGTTGATGTTCAGTTTGCTGCTGATTGTATTGGTGAAGATGCGGTTGAAAAAGCAAAAAATTTGAAACCAGGTCAAGTTTTACTTTTGGAGAATCTTCGTTTTTACAAAGAGGAAGAAAAAGGTGATGTTGCATTTGCAGAGAAATTATCAAAATTGGGTGATGTGTATGTCAATGATGCTTTTGGTACAGCTCACCGTGCTCATGCTTCTACTGCTGTTATTGCTCAATTTTTCCCTGATGCGAAATATTTTGGGTATTTAATGGCTGCAGAAATTGGTAATGCAGAAAAAGTGTTGAATAAGGCTGAACGTCCATTTACTGCTATCATGGGAGGGGCGAAGGTTTCTGATAAATTAGAATTAATCGAAGCTTTATTGGATCGTGTTGATAACCTGATTATAGGCGGAGGTATGGCTTATACTTTTATTAAAGCTCGTGGTGGAGAGATCGGTAAGTCATTAGTTGAGTTAGATAAGTTGGACTTGGCAACGGAATTGGTTAAGAAAGCAGCGGCAAAAGGCGTTAACCTGGTATTACCGACTGATGCTCAAATTGCGGATAAATTTTCAAATGATGCAACTGTTTATGATGGACCAAATGATCAGATCCCTGCGGAATTGGAAGGATTGGATATTGGTAAAGAATCTGGAGAAGCGTTTGCAAAAATAATTGAATCGTCTAAAACTATTCTTTGGAATGGTCCTATGGGGGTTTTTGAATTTGATACCTTTGCTAAAGGTACAAAAGCTGTTGCCGATGCGGTGGTCAATGCAACTGAAAAAGGTGCATTTTCATTGATCGGTGGTGGTGATTCTGCAGCTGCAGTTTCTAAATTTGGCATGACTGAACAGGTAAGTTATGTATCCACTGGTGGCGGTGCTTTGTTAGAATATATGGAAGGTAAAGTTTTACCTGGAGTAAAGGCTATTGAAGGGTAATAACTTTGAAATATAAAACAGGAAAAGGCATCGTTAGATGCCTTTTCCTGTTTTAAGATTTTAGTAGGTATAATTTAAACTAACGGTTGGTACAACTCTTTGTGTAGCGGTAATATCGTTGATATAAGTGAGTTTAAGAGCGGCTTCAAAATTGGGTAATGGGTATCTGAAAGCATTAAAATCTGCTGATACAGAAAGACCGAAGTTTTTGGACTCATGTCGGACTGGTGATGGATATTTTGATAGTCGGCAAATACCCCTCCCTTAATTCGTTTGATGTACGTTATGCCTCCAACTGCCCAATCTGGATAGCTGATCGGGAATCTGTAGTTTAGTAATAAGGTGTTTTTAATTTTCTCGTACTTATAGTACCCGTAGCCGCTAATTGTTGGTATATCGTTGCTGTATTGATAGCGGCCTGATGCTTTTTGATAACTAAATCTAATTTGAAATCCATGATTACTGACAAATCCAGGAATATAGAATCCACTTCGAATGGAGAAAAGATTTCCTTCTTGATCTTCGAATGGAAGGTGGCGATAAGTCATACTAAAGTTTTGTCCCCATCGAGGTGTGATATCCATTTTTGACATCATGGCGTTTCTATTCCAATAAATTTGATAAGTTAACGGGAACAATACCTTTGAGTCGAAGTTTTTAAGGTTTTTAATACTTGTGTTGTATCGTTGAAGGTATGATGTCGCAAAATTGAAACCTAAGCTATAGACATAATTGCTTTTATAGTAAGCCAATGGAATGGAGATCTGACCACTTATATCATGCTCTCTCCAATCGAAATTGATCGTGCTATCAGATTTACTATTGATTTTTGCTGTTCCTATCTGTCCTTTGTTTTCATATTTAAGTGTGAATTTGGGAAAATATTTATTGTAATTTAAGGTTGCAGAGTAAATAGATTTTTTAATATCGGTATCGTATTCGTAACCGAGTACAAATTGTGTTGTATTTAGAATATTGTTGGAAAGCCAGAATACACCTGGTTTGAAGTTGTCTAAGCTTTCGAAATTGGTGTTGCTAAGGGAAAGGCTGTGAAAATTAAATGTTCTAGATAGGCCTTTATAAGGACTTACATTGTAATCTGAAACACTTTCTGTGATGCTATCAATTTTGTTTTTTAAATTGTTACTAATAGTTTTTATGCTATATGAGTTCTTAAGAACTGTATCGGTGTCATTAAATGTTATTTTGGATATTTTATATCCATTGTACTGGTAATTATTAAAGAGAATTTCTTTTTTATTGACATCATAAGAGGGGTTGAAAGCTCCGAAAGTGGTATTTGTAAGCTTCGTTAATGCTTTTGATAGTTTATTATATTGATATAAATTATCGACACCTGAATATTGTGCTTTAAACAGAAAAAGTTGATCGTTTATGTATTGCGGTCTTTCAAATTGTTCATTGCTCCAGTCCTGAAGAAAAGTAATTTGGGAGGATTCTAATTCGATTTCTACTAAGTTTGTGCCTTTGTTTGAAATAGCAATAGCTACTATTTTTGAGCCCTCTTCATTAAATGAAGGCTGTTGAAGATAAATATCGGAAGCTATCGGAATTCTTTTTAATATTTTTTTGGTTTTAATATCGAGCAATAGAATTGCTGTCTGATTACTTAAATCCACTTCAATTGTCAGTATTTCTGCTTTGGATGGGTGTAGTATGGGATAGAAATAGCGACTTTTAAAACTAATCTGCTCTCGCTTTTTTGTTTCTAAATGGTAAAGGTTGATTACATTGTAGGATCTTTTGGTGTATCGGATATCTCTTTTAACTTCATCCCATACAATCATATTATTTCTGAAATCATAGTTTGGGACGATTTGATTTCCCAATTTTAACAATGATTCTATTTTATTGTTGTTATCTATTTTAACAATTTCAGCTGTTTTTTCTGGGGTCTGTAAAATAGATAGGGTGCTATTGTCGTGATTGTTTTTAGGCAATAACCAATCCTGGTAGTTTTTACTGGATGTTGGTTCAATTATCGGGTAGGATATCGTTGGTCTTTCATGTTCTTCTTTTTTCCATTTAATATTCAGATCATCCATCGTATGTGCAAATAGACTCGTATTATTAAATCCAGTTGTTTTTTTTAGCGACCGACTAAAATTGTAGGGCATCAATATATTTTTGTTGATGTTTTGATACAGTTCGGGTTCAAAGTTCTCCTTTACGTTTTGTTTTAAATAATTGGTCATGAAATAACCAATGGTATAATAGCTCGGTATTTTATCACGATAAGAACCTAATAAATATTTCTCGAATTTATATTTTTTATCAGTTCTTTCATTAGCTTTTAGCGTCATTTCAAAAGAGGGGAGTCGACCTCTTCCTCCTTTGGAATAAAATGTTTCTGCCCAGACTGCATCACCTTCAAAATACCAGGAAGGCAACGTTAGACCGTATATAGCAAGGGCAAGCTGTTCTAAGAACGGTGCCTTTAATTTTCCGGTCAATTTATCAAATTGAGCAACGTGTCTAAGTTCGTGCAATGCTAGATTGGAGAGCCATTCCTGATTATCTGGTTCAGGGGTTGGACTGCTGTACAGCTCCGATTTGCGTGGAGCGAGTTGGACAAAACCATTAGGACGAAGTTCGGTGTTTTGAAGAATTAAAGAAATTTTACGCGGTTTTACTTGTAAGTCTTTATGATTTATTTTTAAATACTGTGTAATTTGACTGGCAAGCGTTGAAGCCTTTTTTTTCATTTCGACCGGAAAGATCAGTTTAAATTCTTTAGTGTCAATCTGATGCCATTTTTGCGATGGAGGTGCCTGACTGTCTTCAAAGATTTGGCAAATACCTTTATGAAAAGTTAAAATCGATAGTATGAAGGAGAGTAGGTAGATTTTCATGTACTTAAGTTGCTGTTGCTAATTATTTTAGATCGATGGTTGTTTTTTTAACTTTCGAATAACTATATAGCTTGATCGTTAGGTGTTTATGTTTTGTAATTCGTTTAAATGTATTCAATAATTTGCAAATTAAATATAGGTTTTTTATTTCAATTTACTGAGTTACTTGTTCTTTATGTTGTAATGAATTGATAGTTAGTGTTGTTGTTATTTTCTTTGATTTAGATTGTCTTATTTGGAGATTTTATGAATTGGATTTAAGAAAAATAAGATCTAACTTTTTATAGATGACTGTTTTTCAGAAGGTTGTTTTTGTAGATTATTGTTGGAGACACTATCATTTATTTTTCTATAGATTAGGTGTATCGATTATGATCACGATCTTTATTTTATGATCTAATACTGCATTAGAATATGTTTTTTATTGTTTTATAACCTATTGAAAATTTCTATTTTCAATAGGTTATAAATAAATTCTTATATTATTTTTAAAAAGACGATTTTTGCATAAAATTTTAAATACACCGATGTAGCATATTAGTAAAGAAAGGGAATTATGGAAGAATTGGAAATGCAGGTAGAACAAATCGAACAGTTCATTGAGTCGAAGGATAATGAGGGGTTACAAGCATATTTAAATGAGCTAAATATTTCGGATGTAGAGGCGTTGATCGATGAGCTACCCGAATATGGCCACATATTCATCGAAACATTAAATTTGAACCGTGCGGTTAATGTATTTCGTATTTTAGATTTCCCTACGCAAGAGCGTATTTTTAAGAAGCTTTCAGGTGCAAAAATTAGTGAATTAATTAATGAGATGCCTCCGGATGACCGGACATCATTTTTCAGTGAACTGAAGGATGGTGATGTCGTAAAACAATTGATTATTTTACTGCCACCTCAGGATCGTAAAGAAGCTCTTTCTTTATTAGGTTATCCTGAAGATAGTGTGGGGCGTCTGATGACCCCAGACTATATCACTGTAAAACCACATTGGAATATCATCGAATTCTTGAGCATATTCGCCGTTATGGTAAAAATTCGGAAACAATTGATGTGTTATATGTCATTGATGCCGCAGGTAAATTAATAGATGATATTCGTATTAAAGATGTGTTAATGGCAGATCCAAATGTTGTTGTTGGTGATCTTATTGACAATAGGCTTATTTCTCTACATGCGAATGACCCACAAGAAGAGGCTGTGAATATTTTCCGGATGAATAATCGAGTTGCTTTACCTGTTGTTGATGAGCAGGGAATAATGTTAGGTATTGTTACGATCGATGATATTCTTTGGGTGGCAAATGAAGAGTATACGGAGGATATGCAACGATTTGGGGGAACTGAAGCTTTAGATGAACCATATTTGGATGTGTCGATTGTTAATTTAGTTAAAAAACGTTCTGGGTGGTTAGTGGTCTTATTTTTCGGTCAACTGTTAACTGCGACAGTCATTGAGCATTTTGAACATCAATTGGCGAGTGCTATCATGCTCTTCGCATTGATGCCACTGATCATATCGAGCGGTGGTAACAGTGGCTCACAAGCATCTACCTTGATCATTCAAGCCATGGCATTGGGAGAGATTACGATAGGGGACTGGTGGCGTGTTATGAAGAGGGAGATCGTTTCTGGTTTTCTGCTTGGTTTAATATTAGGTATTTTAGGTTTCATCAGAATTATGACTTTTCAGGGTTTTTCTGATGCTTATGGTGAACATTGGGTTTTAGTGGGGCTTGTGGTTGGCTTTTCTTTAGTAGGAGTAGTGCTGTGGGGATCCTTAATGGGATCTATGCTTCCTTTTATTTTAAGAAAGCTTGGTGCTGATCCTGCTAGCTCTTCAGCTCCATTTGTATCGACTTTGGTTGATGTGACCGGCCTATTAATTTACTTCACATTTGCTGTTTTACTCTTGAAGGGTGTTTTGATCTAAATGAGATGAAAATTATTCTTGTTGGAAGCGAGGGAGTTGCAAAAAATGTTTTTAAAAGATTTGTAAGATTGCAATAATCTTCCGATAATTGCATCACCGAAACGGAAATGACGCTTCGGAAAATTAACCGGATTCCTGAATAGCTCAGCTGGTTAGAGCATCTGACTGTTAATCAGAGGGTCGCTGGTTCGAGCCCAGCTTCAGGAGCAAAACGATTT
>NZ_ASZT02000053.1:0-32338 GCF_001006065.1 Sphingobacterium sp. IITKGP-BTPF85 | reverse complement strand
AGTTAATAGGACGGTTACATTAGAAATGTGTTTTTTTTTGTGCATTATGAGAATTTTAAAGAGATATACGGTCCTTAAATTTTGGAATATAAATTACAATACATATATGTATGGCTCAAAAATTGCTAGGAACCTTCATGAAAAACAAAAGCTTGGTCTGCACAGGATTTTGCAATTGCAACAACAATGTGACCAATAATTTCGTTTCTAATAACAAATCAGCTCATACAATGAAAAAACTATTTTTTACCCTTATTATGTCAGGCTGTCTTGCGACTGCTTCAGCCCAGTTTTCCCGTCCTATAAGTATTGGTGCTGGTGCAGGAGTTTCTTATGGCTTGACAGATCTGAAGAATTCAAAAGTAAATTTTGCATGGTACGGAGAAGGGGATTATTTATTAACCCCATTTGTATCTGTCGGATTGCAAGCACAGAAAGGTGAATTAACGGGTGAGAGTGGGGAGAATTCCTACAAGAATAGCTATTATTTAGGTAACGTGAATGCAAAGTTAAGATTAGGTCAGTTTATGGATCTGCCCGATAATTACAGTTATTATACTTTGGGCGCAAGTACGTTTCAACGTATCTTATCGAATGTTTATATCGGAGCTGGTGCTGGATTGATGAAAAATCGGATTTCGACAAATTTTAGTAGTGAGTACAGAGAAGCTGTTGCCAATATAGGAGGAGAGATCGCTGAAGACCGATCAGGTATTCACTTTGTTGTTCCTTTAAATGTTGGATTGGATATCCCTTTTGGACGCACCTTATATGGTCCTAAGTGGGCTATAAATGTAAACTATCAGCACGGATTAAGTTTCAATGATAACATCGATGGTATCGTAAACAAAAGTAATGATCAATATGGCGTGATGACTGTTGGGGTAAAATATGCCTTTTTCAACCGTAACTAATTTGATTTAAACTTACTCTACTATAGATAATAACAACCGCAATTATGAAATATCCATGTAGTACAGAATTCACAAATACGAATGCATATAGTTTGGATATTCCATATGACCTATTAAAAAACTAACCGAGCTTGCGAGCTCATGTAATAATTTATGCATATGAATAAAATGAGAAAACACTATCCGACATTTACATTCGGGCTGTTTATTTTAACAGTTTTAGTGTCTATGCAGGCTTGTAAATCAAGCTCATCTATATATAAAGCGCCTAAAGTTGCCGCATTTCGTGCTGGCGAAATGCCAGCGCCTCCAGGAATGGTTTATGTACCTTCTGGAACTATACTTTTTAAAAGCTCTCTTGACACTGCTGATACAGGTAAAAACGTAAGCTTAAGTGCTTTCTTTATCGACGAAACAGAAGTGACCAATAAACAATATCGTGAATTTATCAACTGGGTAGCGGATTCAATCGCCGTAACCGATTACCTAAATGACGATCAGTATTTTTTAGAGACTGGTGAACAAGGAACTGAGAGAAGAATTAATTGGAAAAAGGTAAAGAAATCTTCTCCAATTTGGAAAAGCAATGATCCCACTATCCGTGAGCGCTTAGCACCAATGATCGAAATGAGAGGTTCTCAGCGCACTTTAAACCCAGAGGTATTACGCTACCGTTTTTCTTATCAAAAGACAAAAGGGAACATTAAAAAGGTCTATGTGACCGATACGGTTCCAGTGATGCCGGTTGAAGAAATCTGGTCTTCTGATTTTCCAAATGCACAACTCGCTTCCCTTGATGTCAATTATTTTACACATCAATCTTTTGATTATTACCCGGTAGTTGGTGTCACTTGGAGACAGGCACGTGCATTTACTGACTGGAGAGGTAAAGAAATTATGGCAACTTTAATGAAAAACTCGTATTTGAGCGGTTACCAATTGACTTTAAGTCTTCCTACGGAAGCGCAATGGCAGTATGCAGCTGAAGGTAAATTGGATCCGCGTGATACTTCTTCTACTAAACGCATGACAATTGATGGATCTGAAGGTAAAGAAAAGCTTGCAGTAAACTTTAAGCAGGGCGATGGTACCTATTCTCGTGATGGAGCAACCTTTACGCTTCCGGTAAAGTCTTACACACCTAATGCTTTTGGAATCTATAATATGGCAGGGAATGTGTCTGAATGGACATTGGATGCTTTTAGTCCTTCTGCGATGGTTTTTGTGAACGATTTAAATCCTGCTCTTTTGTATGATGCAGATGAAAAAGATGCGGATGCATTGAAAAGAAAGGTAGTTCGTGGTGGTTCATGGAAAGATAATGGTGAGCAATTGAATACCGATACCCGTAATTATTCGGTGGATTATGAACCACATTCCTACATCGGTTTCCGTTGCGTGATGTCGGCATTTGAGATGCCAACGATCCAAAGTAAGACTAGAAAATTTTAAAATATAAATTCAGATGAAGATATTTATAACAATGGCAATGGCTTTAGGATTTATACCGGTCTTTGCGCAACAAGAAATACCGGACAGTTTGAAATCGCAACAGGTTACAACTGCCGTACAAGGAGAGGTTTTAATGGATACCATACCGACAACGGATGGTTTTTATCAGGCTAATAACCTGGAGGATGCGGTTCCTTTCGCTTATCCAGAGATTAACATGAAAAATATTCGCTTTTATAAGCGTGTATGGCGTGATATTGATCTGAAAGATGAAAAAAATGCATTGCTTGCTACTCCTGGAAATTCATTAATGGAGATCATTATGAAATCTATCGAAACGGGCAAGTTGTCTCTTTACAGTCCTGATGATGATTCTTTTAAAGGTAGAATGAGTGCCAACGAAGGTATGGCCCGTTTTACGGATAGTGTGCTGGTTCCAATTTTTGATGATGAAGGAAACCAGATCGATTCAAAGATGACCTTAAATGAATTTGATCCAACCCGCGTAACGAAATTCCGTATTAAAGAAGATATCTTTTTTGATAAACAGCGTAGCCGATTGGAAAGCCGTATTATCGGCGTTGCTCCGCTAATGAATATCACCACTTCGGCAGAGCTTGCGGAATCTGTTGGTTCTACGCCTGCATTTTGGTTGTATTTCCCGCAGTTACGTTACAGTCTGGTTAAAGTTGATATTACAGATCCGGATAAAGGTTTATACGATATGACGATGGATGATCTATTCGTTCAAAAGAAGTATGCAAGTACTATCATCCGTGAATCATCTGCCGGAGCTTTGAAATTGGGTGATGAAGCACAACAAGCGCAAGATGCACAGCAGATTGAACAAAAGATCGATGCATATAAAAAGAAACTGTGGACAAGTCCTAAAGGGGTGAAAGAAGAAAACTTAGAAGAGTTTATTCCCAATGCTCAGAAACAGAAAAAAGTAAAGAAAAAATAAGCGCAGCTTAATATTGTTATCATAAAAAAAGCATTCTCAATTTTTGAGAATGCTTTTTTATGTTTTATTAGATTCGATTTTGCAAAATAATAAAGAGTTTTTCAAGAAATTGCTTTAATCTTTATCCTTACCAAGGAATCGAGAATAGGCTTGCATAACAGGGTAGAAAAAAGCTTCTAGTGGTGCATATTTAAAATACATTTTGAAACTGGCCCACAATCGGTAAGTTCCGTCTGGTTGTAAAGATACTGGAGTTATTGGTCCGTCCTCAAATCGTTTATCGTGAAAACCAAAGTTACCGGACTGCCAGATTTCTTCCATCATCCAGTCTGCATCCAAATGTTCGGGATATGGAAAAGGAAGCATTTCTTTCTCTAGCCCCATATATTTGACTAAAATAACATGGAGTAGATGTATCCACCCTAATATTCCTGTATCCTTATATATTTTTTTTAATTCTTCAGTATTAATCTGTGAAGCAACAGTATGATATAAACGTGCCGAATCGCATATTTGTCGCAGACCTATTCCAAAAAATATTAAATGTTTTAAGATATGTGCATTAACTTGAAAAACTTGCAGTTCGTGTGCTAATAGTTTAATGGGAACACCATTTATTATAAGCTCTTGTTGACGATGGCGATACTTTTCCTGTAGTTTTTGTAAGTAATTATATTTAAAAGGATTACCAATATCAAAAAGTTTTTTATGGTGCTCAATATGGATCCCATTCCAGTCATAATCTAAACTAAATCCTGCTGTATCCCTAACATTAAGTTTTTTTCTTGAACTATTGCTCTAGCTTTTGAATACCCTTTATTTTCAAAATACCAATCAATATCACCTGAAACGCGATGAAGAGGTGTTTGATAGCACGCTGCTATGCCTTGTCCCTTTTGTAAAATTGGTTGAAGACCTTGTTTGGTGAAAGAAATATATTGAGACGCCAAGACTTCATTCATTTTCTTATTATGACGCTCGATTTGATCGACTCGGACAGTCCATTTTATTCGAATTGATTGTGGTGGTAATTGATTATCCTGCAAATAAGGGAAACTATCATAAATCAATCCATCGACAGTATGACTTATAGCATATGAACGTATTTGTTGCCAATCTGTTTCAGATAATGGTGATTCAAGTACTAACGATTCCTTACCCCAGAGTCCGATGCGTAATAAATGAAAAAAAATATCTTTAAGTCTATTGTCCATCTACTTTTAAAGTATTATTGATCTCAAAAATAACTATTTTTTACTGCTTTCTTAATAATTTAGAAGATAAGTATTAATCTTAAAAATTCTCTCATGATAATTTGACAATAAGTGCTTCTACTTCCAAAGAAGGTCGGCAGAATATCCTTTATTTTAATATTAAAAGTTAGAAATCACTATACATAGATTTAAAACTAGATCGAATACCAATATTAAAGACCTCAGACTTGTTTGTAGTAGGTGTATCGTAATGAGTTTTTTGATAACGTTGTGTATACCCTACTTCAAATCTTAAATTATATTTAGGATTGAGGACATATGCAACCTTAGCATCGGCATAAACCACCTGACTTTTAATGCCTTGAGCGATATGGTTACCATACTGGTTGGGAATTGTATTATAAGATTGAAATATATTTCCACCCATATTTGTTCCATCCGCAAGATCTAAACCCTTTTGATTATAATTTAGCTGAGCAGAAAAGTCAAATCTCTTCCATGCATAATTAGCTAAACCTATAATTTCTCTAAAATTCGCTCCTAAAGGATGCGCTAAAGGTTCTGCATTATTACTGTAGTTTGAACCGGAGTTAAAATGTGCATAAGTGTAGGGTCTAGCTGTATTATATTCCAGTAAAAAATTTAAATTCTTAACCTTCAACATATCATAACCTCTTACTCCTAACTGTGCCCCCCATTTATTATGAGCATAACCATTTCCTCCAAAAAATTCTTTAGACGAAAATTCTCCAAGCAAGAATTGACCATATGCAGTAATGTTTTTGAACAGTTTGTATTTAGAATTCAAACCTAAAAACATTTTATCTGGAGAAGTCGAATTATTCGATTCTACAGGACGTAGAAATATGATTGGATTGATATATGTGAAATCGAAGCCTCTTGTACCAGCTGCGTCACGATTTGCCCAAGTGATTGCTTGAAAAAAGCCTATTGAAAAGCGGTTTGTTGCATTATAGTCTATGTACTGAAATACCCCCCATTTCTTACCATCACCATAACTATTTGTTGCATACAGTGGATCAGAAAGTTTATTGGTCGGATCGTTCATATATGCCCATACGGAAGTATACTGAACATTTCCAATTGTACCTGAAAGTTTTAAATGGGTATAATTAGAGGAGAAATCTGATAATAACATTGAACGGTAACCATCACCAATGAAGTTTTTATCGAAAGCTGCAGTTGCCTGAAAATGTTTACTAAATGCATAAGTCAGACTAGCCGTGGTATTGCTCCAATCTTTTTTATTTCTCGAGCCAAAATTGTTAGTTCCTTGTCCGGGAACTATCTTGTTGTTATTTATATATTCATCTAAATACTGAGGAAATACTGCTCTATTTGTTGTGAAATTAGTGTAAAAAGTTAATTTATTTCCTACGGTTGCGCCAACTTGAAATCCTAAAGAATTCATCCAGGTTCTTCGTTTATCTCCTAACATATCTTTCCCGATTGTTACTTCGGGTAGAAAGTCAGCATATAGGCTGTAATCATCTTTTTCGACTTGAATCAGATGTTCATTGAAAAGCTTGTTCGTCAACCAGTTGTCGGAAGTTGCTGTCTGATTTGATTGAATAGAATCAAACTTTAACAATAATTCGTCTGAATATATAAATGGTTTGGATGATGTATGTAAACGTGTTTCTGGAGAATACAAAACGTTATTCATTTTTTGAGAAAACTGGTACGAGTAAGGCTGATTTTTGATTTGTGCCTTAACTTCGTTTTTACCAATAATTGTAATTATAAACGAAACTACTAAGCCTATAAATTTCAATAAAAAATTTTTCTTCATGAGATTTTATAAAACAGTGGAGATAACAAATTTTATACCACAGCAGCAAAATTAAGATTTTACCTGTTTATTAATTGGGTAGGATATGGATTTAGTGAAAAATTTATTTTACATGTCTTATATTTAACGTTGTCTGACATATTTAGGTTTATTTAAGATGTTGCGTAATTCCTCTTCGGTATAATGCCGTTCACCTTTAGCATTTAATTTAAAACCGCAAACCAGACGGAGGCCGCCCATGCAATGAAAGCGCTTTTCATAAATTTCCCTGGAGTATCCGGTTAGTTCCAGCAGCTTGCTACGGGGCATACCATTTTCAAAACCATGCAGAATACTTGCTGTCTTGTAAAGCTCTGCCAATTGTTTTTACTGAGCTTACAGCGCTCAGGGGTTTTATGGGCTGGTGTCTGACCGATGGAATGAATAAAATCATTTAAACGTTGATTAAGCTTCCAGGTCATAGCACCTGAAGTTGCACCCATTTTAGCTTCTAGTTCTTTTACTGTGGGCGTTCTTCCTAATTTCTTGGCCAATAGAAGGTAATGATCTTTTATACTGAATTTCGTTAATGGGATTTTCGTCCCAGCCATATAGCATAAGTTATTCCACCCAAATTTTTCCTTAACGTACCATGCCGAAGGATAGTTTTCTGGTTTTAAACGTTGATAATCTTTTAAGAATTTGATTCGATGCTTTTTGATCAGTTTAATAACCTTTTCTTTTGCTTCTGATTCGGTCAGCGTAGTGATCCTGAAGTATGGTGGTAATCCAACGTATTCCAATACATCAGCCCAGGTGCTGACATTGAAATGGGTCAAATAAGACCGATCATTATAAAGTCCATTACTTTTTAGACATTCTGAGATCGCAGGCGACCGCTGGTGTTTGATGTAATACCGGACTAAGGAGTTTTTTAGTTTCCCTTTCGAAGGGATACGTCTATCATTTGCATCATATCCTGCTGCAATGATAAATTTATTCCAGGATCCAAAATATTTATGGATGCTTCCCGATTTTGAAGAAAATTCTCTGCGCATGGGAATGCGCTTATTCGTTTGATAGAAATCATGTAATTGGGCCAATAGTTCAGCTTTGACGATAGCTTCTGTTTTTTTTACGTTAGGCTGTAGTCCTGCGGCTGCAATAAAATTGTTCCAGGTGCCAAAATAACGGCGGCTCATCGTATTGAGGTTTTCCATTTCACGACGTACGGGAGTTCTTCCGTTTTTAGTGTAAAATTCGTTCACGATCGAAAAAGCTTCTGCGATGATTTCTTCTTGTGTTGGATTCAAATCGTCTAGAAATATTAGTTGTTAGAATAAGGTGATAATTGCGAATATTAAAGATAATATTTTTCTTTATTAAAATGAAATGTTGCTGTGGAATGAGGAGAAGGTTAGGGGGTGAGAAAGTTAGAAGGTTAGTTGGTTACTCTATAGTAATTAGATTATAGTATTTAGTAATTAGACAAGGTTGACTTTTTCTTTACGGCAAAGTTGAGATGATTAAAAGGTGAGGTCGTTAGAAGATTAAACGCAGGCTTTTTTGATTGCATGCATTATGGCTCCGTGGCCAGCGGTGGTTGAACAGACGATCCAAAATCTAAATACCACTATTGGACACCTGAATGACACCATCGGCCGGCTATTGAAAGAAAATCACCTTTTAAAAGACCGTAAAAAGAACAGCGGTAATAGTTCGGTTGGTATATTATAGGATTAGAAGAAAACATCGTGGTAGCTGAGATTGGATACGGGATTAAAAATTATATGATTTTTTTCCAAAAGTTGAGCAAACCTCTACATGCAGTATGTTCAAGATCAAAACTAGTTGGTATCTCATCCCATCCACTCCAATAGGAGACAATTCGGGTTCCTATTGGTAATTGTCTAAGTTGTTATCTAAGGTATTCGGTATATGAATAATAGAGTTCTTGGTTTGGTAATATCGAATTATCTATCGGACAACTTGTATCTATATTTTCATAGAAAGAATTGTAAAAATAAAATGCATCATAATCAGAAAAAGTGATTTGATCAATATTGGCATGAATAAATTCTACGTTATTTATTTGATGTTTTTGGGCTATCTCATTAGAAATTTCAACAAGTGATTCCCGCTGTTCAACGCCATAAAAAATACCTTCCGTACATGTAGCACCCACAAGACAAAATTTACCAGCACCAGCACCAATGTCCAGTATCTTATCATTGGGATGTTGAACTAAATAGGTGGCAGCCATCTTTGCGACATCGACAGGAGTCCAGTGACGGTGTCCCAATATTTTTATATTTGAAGGATACAAATCGTCAAATGTACTGTCGTCAACACGTATGTTAGACCTTAATGCTTTAAAAATCATTTTTTCTTTTATGTGGTTATCATTAAATGGATAGGCTAATGTTTAGCAAATAAAAACGAGCTGTTTAATTATATACTCCTGCACGGTTAAAGTTCTCTTAGAAAGTGGATCTTGCCTGATTCAACATTTATTTCCACAAGAACCTTGCGGTGATTTCCATATTCGTAAATGTACCAATTGGGATGATCTGGATCTTTCGCCGAATATGATTTTAAAAGCTCATCATCGATCTCTTCTGATATTTTAATAGACTTATTTTCCAACATGAATTTTTTTACTAAATTACAATAATCTATTTTTAAATTATAACTGCTCGATGGAATTACGAGATAGAAACATTTAGTTCGTAACGATTAGTTTTATTTTCCCCTATTTCAATTGACACATCGTTTTGAAATCACGTTACGGTACATCCATACTTACAAGATAAGGATTGCTGGAATTTTTCAATACTTTCAATAAACGGTGCGAGACAAGGAAATTGATCTTGACTTAAATTATTTTTGGTTTTTTGAATAAATAAGCGATATTTAACATATTCTTTAATTATATTCCATTACCTATATTTAATGTACCATGATATTGCGTGAAGTGACTCCTTTATCCGAAGAAGATTGTTTTATGGTATTCGCCAGAGAAAAATGTAATTTTGATTTTCCAATACATGTGCATTCCGAATACGAACTCAATTTTATAGAGAATGCCGCTGGAGCACAGCGTATTGTTGGAGACAGTATTGAAGAGATAGATCATCTGGAGCTGACTTTAATTGCCAATTCTAATCTTGAACATGGTTGGTTTGACCACAACTGCAAATCAGAAAAAATTTCAGAAATTACCATTCAATTTCAGCCCGATCTATTGAGCGAAACTTTGCTCATTAAAAATCAGTTTCGCTCCATTAGGCAACTGTTTGAAAAAGCGGCTTATGGGGTTACCTTTAGTAAAACGACCATCATTGCTGTACGGGATGAAATTAAAAAGCTGATTACCGAGAAAGACGGTTTCTATTCGGTAGTTGGCCTTTATGATATTCTGCATATCTTGTCCCAAGATGAGCATATGCGAGAATTGAGTAGCCGTTCATTTCATAGCAGCATAGGGAGGCAAGACAGTAGACGTGTAGAAAAGATATTGATATATCTTTCTAAAAACTACCAGAAAGATGTATCCCTGAATGAGGCCGCGGACCTGATCGGTATGACCGAAGTATCCTTAAGCAGATTTTTAAAGCAGCGTACAGGAAGGACTTTTATAGATACACTAAATGATATAAGGCTTGGGCATGCCTGCCGGATGCTGATCGATACCACGCATAGTATAGCAGAGATAGCGCTTCTTTCGGGTTATAACAACCTCTCTAATTTTAATCGGATTTTTATGAAAAAGAGATCTTCAACACCAACAGTTTTCAGAGATAAGTATAAAAACTCAAAATTCTATTTATAAGAATATAAAAATTTATGAGCTAAAATAATATAGATGGTTATTTGTTGTAATTGTCTGTACAGGATTGTTTTGGCTTATTTTATATAAGGAAAAGATAAAAAAGTATTATTCGTATAAATGGTTTCTTCTTAGTTTTGGTAGTAATTGAAAGGGATTAAATAACCAATTTTAAGGGAACCAAAAAATGATGAATAAAATCTTTTATGCATGTCTGGTTGCGGGGTTTACACCTATGATTACTTTTGCACAAAAGTTTCAGGTGTCGGGGACTGTCACAAACCAGCAAACCAATTTAGCCATAGTCGGAGCTACGGTGCGCAATGGCGCTGGCCAAACGACGCTGACCGATGAAAAGGGTAGTTTCAAGCTGAATACAACGATAGGCGACAATCTCTATGTTTCATTCTTGGGTATGGAAACTCGTGTGCTGAAAGTTAATGATCAGCAAGTACTTCGTGTTGTATTAAAACCAAAGCAGGATGTGCTGGACGAAGTCGTGGTTGTAGGCTATGGTAAAGTCAAAAAAAGGGATCTTTCAGGTGCTGTAAGCCAAGTAAAGGCCTCGGAAATATTAGCTGGCAATCCTGCGCCGAGTATCAATCAAGCACTACAGGGCCGAATGGCCGGAGTAACTGTCAATCAAAATGATGGGGCACCAGGAGCCGGGATCTCCATCAATATACGCGGAACAAACTCTTTCTCGACCAATTCTCAACCACTCTATATTGTGGATGGTATACCCTACGATATGGCATCCATGCCCAGTAGTACTGCCAATGAAAATAACAACCAGACAGCCAATGCTTTGGCTTCAATCAATCCAAATGATATCGAATCGATAGAAGTGCTCAAAGATGCATCGGCAACTGCAATATACGGATCGAGGGGAGCAAATGGTGTTGTAATTATTACCACAAAACGTGGCGAAAATGGTAATGAAAAAGTTGAACTGAATGCAAATTTTGGACTTGCAACGCGGGGAAGAAAAGTAAAGATGCTCGGCCCATATGAATATGCTAATTATATCAATGAGCAAGCAATTAACAGTAAGTATTATGATGGATTAGGGTATCAGATATTACCTTATCCAGGCAGTTGGTCTTATCAGACAGTAAATGGTGAGCCTATTACTTCATCTGGTAAATATCAACCTGCTCCCGAAGATTTTCTCAATCAAGGTGTGCGCACGGACCAATATGGCAATCAGACCTTGGTTCAAGGTGCGGATTGGCAGGATGAGATTTATCAAAACGGTTTTACACAAGAATATAATCTCAGTGTATCTGGCGGAAGTGAGAAAGGTTGGCATATGTTTTCCGGAAACTTTTTGAATCAGAGCGGTATTATTAAAAAATCGGATTACCAGCGTGTGGCTCTGCGAACAAATATCGGAAGGAAAGTAAGATCCTGGTTGGAGTTGGGTGCAAATATCAACTATACCAATGGTCTTACCAATTTTGCTAAATCAAATGCCTACGATTATGGAATCATCCGCTCGGCATTGATTTTCCCGTAACCTACGGACCTGATATGAATACTATTGAATCGGATCAGCTAAATTGGCTGGCTTCAAATCCAGGTGTCTATGTCAATACCGCAAAAGATCAGCTTAAAGCAAACAATATATTTAGTTCGTCATATGCAAGTGTTAAGCTGTTGCCTTTTTTGACTTTTAGACAAAACTTTGGATTCTCTTACTCCAATAATAACCGTAATACCTATTATAACCGGAACACGCAGGAGGGGCGTTCACCAATCAATGGCAGCGGAGGCCAAAGTGATAACTGGTATCAAAGTCTTACCACAGAGTCTTTATTGACTTTTGATAAAACTATTTCACAGCATCATACTATAAATGTAGTCACAGGTTTTACCTATGAGCAGGCGAATTATGCGGCAAAAGCCATAACAGCTACAAATTTCCCCAATGATATCACAGGTGAGTTTGATATGGCAGCAGGATTAAATCCAGGACCTTTAGTCAGTAGCCGGGGCAGAACACAACTGGCCTCGGTTTTGGCAAGAGCAAACTATTCCTATAAAGGGAAATATATTGCTACGGCCTCTTTTCGTCGTGATGGCTCTAGCCGATTGACAATGGGACAGCAGTTTGCCAACTTCCTGTCGGGAGCCTTAGCTTGGCGACTTTCTGATGAACAGGTTATCAAAGATCTTGGGATCTTTAGTGACCTAAAATTACGCGCGAGCTATGGGCGAACTGGTAATCAGGGGGTCAATGCCTATCAGACCAAAGCATACTTAGGTGTGGCCAATTATCCATTAGGAGGGGCTTTGAGCAGTGGTTTTGCTGAGGTCGACTGGCGTGGAGCGCTAAATAAGGATCTCAAATGGGAAACTACAGACCAGTACAATCTAGGGTTGGATTTGGCTGTGCTCAATAACAGAATCCAATTTACAATCGATGCCTATTATAAAAAAACAAATGATCTGCTGCAAAATGTGAATATTGCTTCGAGCAATGGTATGAAAACACAATGGGTCAATTCGGGATATGTCACCAATAAGGGGATCGAGCTGACGGGAAAGTTTGCTGCAATGGATAAAGAAAACTTTAAATGGAATATTGATGCAAATATCTCATTCAACCGCAATGCCATAGGAGGGTTGACAGCCGACCGTTTTTCAGAAAGACTCTGGTACAATGCCGATAATATCTTTATCCAACGTAATGGCATGCCAATCGGTACAATGTTTGGCTATGTGGAAGATGGATTTTATGACAATGAGGCTGAAGTGCGTACCGATCCGACATATGCCAATGCAAGTGCCGCAGTTGTTCAATCAAAAATTGGAGAAATCAAATACCGTGATCTGAACGGTGACGGTGAGTTGACTGCCAGCGATCGTACTATTATCGGTAATACGAATCCAGATTTTGTTTTTGGTATTACCAACAATTTTAAATACAAAAATTTTACACTTGGTTTCTTTTGGCAGGGATCTATTGGGAACGATATTTTTAACGGAAATCTTATCGACATGAAAATGGCCAATATCGGGAATATCACAGAAGACATTTACAATAGTAGATGGACGGAAGAAAATAGGGGAAATGCTTTATGGCCAAAAGCTGTTGCAACTTACAACCGTACCATGCTCACCTCCGATCGTTATGTCGAGAACGGATCGTATGTCCGCCTTAAAAATGTAAACTTAGGATATACGTTTAAAAGTCCATTCAAGGGGCTCAATGCATTATATGTCTATGCTAGTGCAAACAATTTGCTAACAATAACTGATTACAGTTGGTTTGACCCTGATGTTAATGCTTTTGGAGGAGATGCCTCGCGAAAAGGTGTCGACATTTATTCTTACCCAAGTAGCAGAACATTTTCGATCGGATTGAAAGCTGATTTTTAAGTTGACCTAAAATAAGATGATCATGACTCGTAAAAATTATACATATTATATAAAATTTGCCTTGATGGCAACAATCTGCACTTCTGGACTGAGTTCTTGTGAAAAGATGGTAGAAGAAAAGAAATTTGATTTTGTAGAACCTAATGATATTCCTGATTCGGATGAGGGTGTCAATCAATGGACAATGGGAACCTACAGTAAATTGCTGGACGATATGTTTCGATGGAATCTTTTTCCACCAAGCCTAGAGTTTGACTGCGATTATATGAGCGGGCCAGACTGGTCATTCGGTACGCTGGGGGCAGGAAACTTTCAGAACAATGAATACACATCGGCTATGTGGGAAAAGCCATATGCGATCATCCATCGTGCTAATCTGGCTCTGGAAAATATCGAACCAATGACAAAAGCCTCACAGGCCGTAAAGAATAATGGAATGGGCGAGCTTTATTTTTTAAAAGCTTATTCTTATTTTCTTTTGGTACGTGCCTTTGGTGAAGTACCTATTCGTTCTGCATCGGTCAATTCTGGCGCAGATC
This sequence comes from Sphingobacterium sp. IITKGP-BTPF85, assembly GCF_001006065.1. Classification (NCBI taxonomy): domain Bacteria; kingdom Pseudomonadati; phylum Bacteroidota; class Sphingobacteriia; order Sphingobacteriales; family Sphingobacteriaceae; genus Sphingobacterium; species Sphingobacterium sp. IITKGP-BTPF85. Next base: position 18,250 of record NZ_ASZT02000053.1, on the reverse strand, counting down.
TTAATGAACCCCGACAGTCAGTAAGTAAAGTATATGCGCATATTATTGAGCTGCTCACAAAGGCAGAAGAACTTCTTTATAAGAATACAGACAATGGTTTTCATGAAGGTCGTGTTTCAGCAGGTGCGGCAGCAAGTTTACTGGCCAAAGTGTATGTAACAATCGGTTCGTCTGCATTGCAGTCTGGTAATGTTTCGGTAAGAGGTGGCCAGCCCTATACGATGAATGGAAGTGAAAAAGTATACACTAATCCAGTATCTTTTACTGTAGCTAAAAAACAGGTTGCTGGATATGAAACATTCAATGCGCAAGAGTATTTTTCAAAAGCTCGTGATAAGGCTCTGCAAGTGATTAATGGTGAGTATGGCAATTATGGCTTGTTAAGCTATGATAATCTTTGGTCTAGGGCCAATAAAAATAAAACTGAACATATCTGGACGCTACAGTCTGTCACCGGTGACCAAAAATATGGGGTAACTTTTTCTCAGGCTTACGGCGGAAATTTCAATGATCAGGGATTTGTGCAGACCGGGTTATGGTGGGGTATGCGTGACCATTGGTATAAACTTTTCGAAAGTAAAGATTACCGTATTGTGAAGGGGGTTATGCATCGTTGGGTTCGCCAGGGTGGAGATACCAATGGCTGGGTCGGAGGTTCTTATTATCCTGATAATACAGAATGGAGTCAAAAAGCACAGGGATATGTAGATGCTAACGGACAAAATGTAGCTCCTGTTGCTCCATTTAATGATGGACGTCAATATCAAAACCAAAAAAATGCTAATTATTTAGCATACCTGACCAAATATAGTGATGTCAGTAACAACAAACTCGAGCGTACAGATGCTCCTTGGTATTTTTTGCGCTTTGCAGATGTTTTACTCATCTATGCCGAAGCAGCTAATGAAGCAGACAACAGTACTGCAGCACGTACACTTGCGTTGGCAAAACTTAATCAAATACGTGAACGCAGCAATGCGACGCCCCGTCGTCTTGCCGGAGATGGCAATATCGATAACCAAAGCGCATTCCGTTCAGCCGTTTTGGAAGAAAGAGCAATGGAGCTAGCACTTGAAGGTGACCGTCGCTGGGATCTGATCCGTTGGGGTATATACCTTGATGTGATGAACAGAATCGGAGGTACTGATGAAGTTGGCGTTGTTAAAGTCCGTTCGGAGAAACACCTGCTCTACCCAATACCAATTTCTGAAGTAGGTGTCAATACAGCAATTCTGTCAAATAATCCAGGCTGGAACTAATCTATTTATCGCGTATAGCGTTTCTTGAAATAATTGTTTTTATGAAAAAATTGAATCGTTCTATTATATATTTTATACTGTTGAGCAGCATGTCTGCAACAGTAATTTCTTGTCAAAAGGATATCGTCAACTTTAAAGAAAGCTATGATGGAGAGTTAACCTCCAATGGTGCCCCTCTCATTCAAAAAGTCTCTACTGCAGGCGATCTGACAACAGGAATCAGTAGCGGAGCGTTGACGGATATGATTGTGCTTCAGGGGGAAAACCTCGCAGAGGTAAAGTCCATCAAATTGAATGATGTCGATGTGGATCTCAGTACCGTATATGCCGTAAGATCGCGGATTACATTACCGATCCCTCGTGTAGTTCCTACTGAGATCAACAATAAGGTGACTGTAGTGACTACCAAAGGGAGTGCGGAGTTTCCGTTTGAAGTTAAAATACCCGATCTGGTAGTGGAGGGTTTATTCAATGAGTTTGTGGCGGCAGGAGATACGGCAATACTCGTCGGTAAATATCTGGATCTGTACAAATTGGACACCTTGGAGGGCGTGTTTTCGATCAATAATATACCTTTGAAACCGATACGTAGCGTTGCCGACTCGGTCTATTTTGTCATACCTACGGCAACAGCCGAGGGCGCTACGCTCGCATTGTCCAGTCCCTTAGTGGCGGTTCCAAAGCAAGTTCGCTTCCGAGAAAAGGGGCTCTCTATTTTAGATATAAAGTCGCTTTCTGCCTATGTAACGGATGGGAAAGCTAATGGTGACCCACAATTATTGCCTGGATTTGACCGGTTTTTACGAATACAACAATCTTTTGCTGCCTGGTCTTGGAATGGTGTTTTTTGGTCTGGATTTGATTTGAACGATGCTGCGGTATTGGCAAATCCCAAAGATTACTATGTTAAATTTGAAATTAATACCAAAAGTACGGCTTCCATTAGTCAGGGTAATTTCATTCTTGGAGGTGATAGGCAGGAAACCCGCTGGAACCCAGCTGAAATGGTGCTTGAATACCTATGGTAAGTGGAAGACCATGCGTGTAGATCTAACTGATTTTTATAAAGATGTTTCCCAGAGTAATGGTACTTACCTCAATACAGGCTGGAATGGATTTGTGTTTTCATATCAACCAACAGTGGATGTTGAGGACGATTTCAGTATATGTAATTTTCGGATAGTCAAAAAATAGATAAGTCTTATGCGAAAATATATAATCAGTAGTTTTATTGGGATTTGCTTATTGCTGTGCGGTATCTCGTGCAATGTCGCTCAGGTTATATCAAATAAGACAGGCGATGATATGGTATCTCTTCACGGTAAACTTCGGGTTTCAGGAACGACACTTGTAGATGCGAAATCTGATACGATCTCCTTACATGGAGTGAGTTTAGGGTGGCATAATTGGTGGCCACGTTTTTACGACAGCGCGACAGTGACATGGTTGAAAGATGACTGGAAAATTAAGGTGGTTCGTGCTGCTATTGGTGTTGAACCCGATGGTGCTTATCTGCAAAATCCAGAAGTAGCGATGCAAAAACTTTATGAAGTGATTGATGCCGCTATTGCAAATGGGGTATACGTAATCGTGGATTGGCATGCGCATCATATACATACCAGTGAAGCTAAATTATTCTTCCAAACGGTGGCCAGAAAGTACCATGCTCATCCAAATATAATCTATGAGATTTATAATGAACCAATGGATACAAGCTGGGAAGAGATAAAGAAATATGCCGAAGAGATCATACCTGCCATTCGTGCCATTGATCCTGATAATATCATATTAGTAGGTTGTCCCAATTGGGATCAGGATATTCATCTGGTAGCAGATGACCCTCTAATAGGATTTGCTAATTTAATGTATACCGTACATTTTTATGCAGGGACACATAAACAGTTTTTGCGCGATCGTGCCGACTATGCACTTAGCAAGAGCATACCAATTTTTATCTCCGAATGTGCGGGTATGAATGCCGATGGTGACGGCGATATTGATTTGGAAGAATGGCAACTTTGGAAAGAATGGGCACAAAAAAATAAGATTAGCTGGGTTGCCTGGTCAATAGCAGATAAAAATGAAAGTTGCTCGATGATTGCTAACAGTCATGTTCCAAGTGCCGGATGGTCCTTAGAACAACTTAAGACATGGGGGAAACTCGTAAGGCAGGATTTAAGAAATATGAAATAATGAATATATATAGTAGGATTGCAGTAGGTATCTTATTGGCAGGGACTTCTCTGTTGCAAAGCTGCCACGTAAAGAGGCATACAAGTGCTGTTTTTGATTTTGGTGCCGATTGGAAATTTCACGCAGGCGAAGGTCTGGACAGCAACTGGAGTAAGAAGGACTATCAGGATAAGTACTGGAAGGATGTCATATCCAATAAAACACTGGTAGAGCAGGGCCAATCGCTGCAGCAGGGATTTGGATGGTATCGCAAGACATTGAAGTTCTCGAATCAAGCACAACGTAACATCAGGAAAGCAGAGGGAGTTGTGCTTGATCTGGGTAAATTTGCCGCTTGTGAAGAAGTTTATGTGAATGGAACACTGATCGGTAAAACAGGTGAGTTTCCTAACAATTTTGCGGGATATTTTGATCATGAACGTACCTATTTCGTACCTATCAAATATCTTGACCTCGATAAAGAAAATAGTATAGCAATCAAGTTTTTCGACGGATGGAGCAGCGCAGGAGGCTTTTTAAATGGTGCTATCATGAAGTTCAACCTGCGTCCACTGCTGATAAGTTGATCTTGAATGTAAATGTTCGCGATGATGATTATGTCTTTCTCGGAACTGACAGTATTGCAATAGCGCCGGCTATCGTCAATAAAGGAAAGGAGGCTGTCAAAGCATATCTAAATATTACTTTGACGACCGATGATGGGCAGCTTGTCAATACACAGCAGGTAAATGTCGCTATTCCTGGAAATGGATCGTTGAATGCCGGTGTATTTGGGTTAAAAAATCCAAAGCCAGGGTTCTATCAATATAAGGTGAGCCTGCAGCTGGATAATGGACAAAAATTGGAACAACAATGTAACGTTGGCTATGAGCCCGAAAAGATCAGTTCTCCGAATGATGCCCGAGCTGATTTTGATGAATTTTGGAAAGCGAACAAACAAGCGCTGGCAGCAATAGAGCCAGATTATCAGTTGATATTACTCCCTGAACAGTCAAGATTGGATTATGATATGTATCAGGTTTCTATGCGTTCATTGGACAATGAGCTGATTATGGGATACTATGCCAAGCCGAAAAAATCTGGAAAACACCCTGTTATTGTCGAGTATATGGGCTATGGTTCGAAACCCTATTTTCCAAACCAAAGCTGGGATGGCTTCGCTTATTTTGTACTGTCTATCCGTGGACAGGCACTTAATGAAAAGACAAACCGTTTTGGGACCTGGTTTACACATGGTATTTTTAGCCAAGATGAATACTATTACAAAGGAGCTTTTATGGATGTAGTGCGAGCACTTGATTTTGTAAGTTCCAGAACTGAGTTGGATGCAAACCGTATTGCCGTACGTGGATCGAGTCAGGGCGGAGCTTTATCGGTAGTAGCGGCTTCACTGGATACGAGAGTAAAGGCTCTGGCAATAGGAATTCCTTTTTTGTCGGATTATAAAGATTATTTTAAGATTGCTCCTTGGCCAAAATCTGATGTAGATAATTATCTGAAACAACATACTGATATCAGTTTGGATCAAGTGTATAAAACGTTGTCTTATTTTGATATTAAAAATTTAGCATCACGTATTCGCGTACCATTGATCATGGGTATCGGGATGCAGGATCATGTATGCCCACCACATATCAACTTTGCAGCTTACAATCAAGTGCAATCAGAAAAATCCTGGATAGCATTTCCAAAATATGGACACAGTACTGGTAATGAATTTCATGTTGCCGGCCTTGATTTATTCAGACGAATTCTTTCCGTGGAAAAACCAGATTAAAGCAAAAGTTAACATTATATTTTATTAAAATGATGAGTACATTATTTAAGCAACGTCTAGAAGAGGTTGAAGCAGCTCACTATGCCTTATTACAACGGGAAAATACAGCAATAAGTGCTGGAAATGGAATCTATGAGCGTTATGAGTACCCAGTGGTCACAGCCGCACATACACCGCTATTCTGGCGTTATGATCTGGATGAAGTGACAAATCCATTTTTGCTGGAGCGCTTTGGTATAAACGGTACTTTTAATGCTGGAGCAATCAAATGGAACGGAAAGTACTTGCTTGTGGTTCGGGTTGAAGGCAATGATCGTAAATCTTTTTTTGCCATAGCGGAAAGTCCAAATGGAATCGATAACTTCAAATTTTGGGATTTTCCGATTGACCTGCCTGAGACTGCAGATCCGGATACCAATGTCTATGATATGCGCCTGATAGCACATGAGGATGGATGGATCTATGGTATTTTTTGTTCAGAACGTAAAGATCCAAATGCTGTTCCTGGAGATCTGTCTTCGGCAGTTGCCGCCGCTGGGATAGTACGAACAAAAATCTGAAACAATGGGAGAGGTTGCCAGATTTAATATCAAAAAGCCAACAACGTAACGTCGTTCTCCATCCGGAATTTGTGAATGGTAAATATGCCCTCTATACAAGGCCTCAAGATGGATTTATCGATACCGGAAGCGGAGGTGGAATTGGTTGGGGACTTGTCGATTCAATGGAAAATGCTATTTTGGATGAAGAAACGATTATTAATCATCGTTATTATCATACGATAAAGGAACTGAAAAATGGGGAGGGGCCAGCACCCATCAAGACCGAAAAGGGATGGTTGCATCTTGCTCATGGCGTTCGTGCCTGCGCAGCAGGACTTCGCTATGTTCTGTATGTATATTTGACTGATTTAGAAAAGCCAGAAAAGTTGATTGCTGAACCTGCTGGTCATCTGATGGCACCACGAGGTGATGAGCGCATAGGCGATGTCTCGAATGTTCTTTTCACGAATGGTTGGATTGCAGATGAAGACGGTAAAGTTTTTATCTATTATGCATCCAGTGATACACGCATGCATGTTGCAGTATCATCTGTCGAACGTTTATTGGACTACTGTCTAAGCACAGCCCCAGATGGTATGCGTTCAAAAAATCTGTCGAAACATTGAAAGATATCATTTCTAAAAATTTAAAAATTTAAATTACTCAAAACTTAATGTAAGACGAAAATGAAGATCACTACTGAGAATATCAGCCTCAAAGAAAAAATCGGTTATGGACTGGGTGATGCCGCCTCTTCTATGTTCTGGAAACTGTTTGGTATATACCTGATGTTTTTTACACCGATATATTTGGTATGGAGGCTAAATTGGTCGGTACGATGTTTTTGATAACGCGTGTCTGGGATTCGTTATTCGATCCGATTATCGGTATAATTGCTGACCGTACAAATTCTAAATGGGGTAAGTTTAGACCTTATATTTTATATGTAGCGGTTCCATTCGGAGTGCTCGGTGTTTTTACGTTTTACACCCCTTCATTTGGTGAAGAGGGAAAGTTAATTTATGCTTATTTAACATACTCACTAATGATGATGGTCTATTCGGCTATCAATGTGCCATATGCTGCTCTTTTGGGTGTAATGAGTGCTTCACCAAAAACGAGAAGCATATTGGCTACTTTTAGAATGAGTTTTGCCTACATCGGTAGTTTTGTGACCCTATTGCTTTTCAATCCTATGGTCAATTACTTTAGCGCCCATAGTAATGATATCGAGGCACAGAGGCACGGATGGGTTATGGCTGCGGCTGTTATAGCCATATGTTGTATTGTTCTTTTTTTACTATGCTTTGCTTGGACAAAGGAGCGTGTGCAGCCTGCAAAGGAATCAAATTCCAGCTTAAAAAAGGATGTAAAAGAACTTTTTAATAACGGCCCATGGTGGGTCCTGTTGGGCGCAGGACTTTCTACTCTGATATTCAATTCGGTACGAGACGGAGCGGCACTTTACTATTTCAAATACTATATAGATGAAGAGCATTATGGTAAAATTATGCTAGTCAATGTACCTTTTGTACTGAGTGGATTGTATCTGGCATTGGGACAGCTCGCCAATATCGTTGGTGTAATCATTGCCGCACCTTTGAGTAATTTTATCGGCAAGAAAAATACTTTTATGCTGACGATGCTGATCGCAACTTTAGGAAGTATACTTTTCTATTGGATGGATAAAGATTATTTATGGGGAATTTTTTCGTTGCAAGTATTGATCAGTATATGTGCGGGGGCTGTGTTTCCATTACTCTGGTCTATGTATGCAGATTGCGTCGATTATTCGGAATTTAAAACCGGCAACAGAGCTACCGGTTTAATTTTTAGTTCCTCTTCTATGAGTCAAAGTTGGGCTGGGCTTTTGGTACCGCGATAACAGGATGGTTGCTCGGATACTACGGTTTTCAGGCAAATCAGCTACAGTCGCAAGAGACAATAAGTGGAATTAAGATGTTTTTAAGTTTTTTTCCCGCAGTGGGCACAGTATTATCAATCATATTCATTAGTTTTTATCCATTGAACGAACAAAAAATGCAGGCTATATCTGTCGAATTGGATAAACGTAGAAATTAAATTGGTCTGAAGAAAATGATGAAAGGGTTTAAAGAAGAACTGGAAAATAATATTCTCCCATACTGGATGAAAAATATGGTAGATGAAGAGCATGGTGGTTTTATGGGCAGATTGACGGGAACAATAAAGCGCATAAAAAAGCTAATAAAGGAGCAGTAATGCATGCGCGCATATTGTGGACATATTCGGCAGCTTACCGACTATTTGGAAAAGATTGTTACCGTAAAATGGCTGATAGGGCTTATTTCTACTTTAGAGATTATTTTATCGATCGCGTGTACGGGGGGGTATTTTGGGAACTCGATTACCTTGGTAATCCTGTTAATCCAAAAAACAGACCTATGCACAGGGATTTGCTCTGTATGCATTTGCCGAATATTATCGAGCTACAGGAACACCAATGGCGCTGGCATATGCAAAAGAATTTTTTTATCAAATCGAAGCATGTAAGGATACTATTTTAGGGGGCTATTGGGAGGCTTTTACGGAAGATTGGCAACCAATTGCAGATATGAGATTGAGCGATAAGGATCAGAATGAAGCCAAGACTATGAATACCCACCTCCATATTTTGGAACCTTACACGAACCTGCTCAGGATATGGGATGATGTCTCTCTTAAAAAAGCACAAAAAGAATTGATCTCCTTATTTATTGATCGTATATATAATGCTGAGACAGGGCATCTACAATTGTTCTTTGATGCAGATTGGCATGTTCAAGGAGATATTCAATCTTTCGGGCATGATATCGAGGCGGCCTGGTTGCTGTTGGAGGCAGCACAGGTCCTGGGCGATGCTATGTTGGAGGATCAGATTAGATCGGTTGTGCCCAGTATTGCAAATGCTGCCATGGAAGGACTGTTATCCGATGGTAGTATGGCTTATGAAAAAAAGATAACCATTGGGACCGCGAAAGGCATTGGTGGGTACAGGCAGAAGCGGTAGTAGGTCTGTCATATGTAGGAAGACTGTTGAACAACACGTCTTATCAGAATAAGGCTGCTGCTGTCTGGAATTATATTCAGCATAATTTAGTTGATAAACATGAAGGTGAATGGTATTGGAGTAGGCTGGAGAATGGTGATATAAACAGAAAGGAAGATAAAGCTGGTTTTTGGAAATGTCCTTATCATAATGGGCGTATGTGCCTTGAAATGCTTGAAAACTTTGATAACATATGATAAAACAAATTGTAACATGGTTCGCATTATTAATCATGCAAACGGTTAATCTGGTTGCAGCAAAGACTATATTACCGATTGATTCCATGGCAACAATCGAAACTGTTGCGCTATACAACAATCTAATAAAGATACAATCTCAACGCGCTGTGATCTTAGGCCAGCAGGATGCCCTTCGTTATGGCAGGTCGTGGCAAGGAGAAAAAGACCGTAGTGATATAAAGGATGTTGCTGGAAGCCACCCGGCTTTACTAGGTCTTGATTTTCAGGTGTTAACGCATTTGGATAGCAATTATAGAAAGACTGAAACGGACAAATTAGTGAACGCAGTAAAAGATATGTATCAAAGAGGTGGTATTATTACCTTCTCTTGGCATATGTCCAATCCGATAAACGATGGATCATATGAATGGAAAGAAAATCCACAAATCGCAGTACTGGAGATGTTGCCTGGCGGAAGTGCCAATCGGAAGTATCAACATTACCTTCAACTCATGCGCGATTTTCTAAGACGTTGTACAGGTAGCAAGGGAGAGGCAATTCCCATTATTTTTAGACCTTTTCATGAATTTGATGGCGATTGGTTCTGGTGGGGTAGGGGGCATGTTTCTGCATCTGAATTTATTCAACTGTGGCGATATACGGTTGATTATTTAAAGAATGATCTTGATGTCCATCAACTGCTGTATGCATTTTCCCCAGACTGTCGTTTTCAAAGTGAGGAGCTTATCTTGAGCAGTACCCAGGTGATGATTACGTAGATATCTTGGGTATGGATAATTATTGGGATTTTCGTCCTGATGGTGCGAATGATCCTATTGCGGCAATGAAAAAGTTAGGTATTGTTTCCACTATTGCTCTTGAAAAAAATAAACTGGCCGCACTTACTGAGGTAGGTTTGGAACAAATTACAGATTCAACGTGGTTTACAAATGTATTGCATCCCATTTTGAAAAAGTGGCCTCTAGCGTATTGTATGTTGTGGCGCAATGCTCATGATATACCTACGCACTATTATGTGCCGACGACAGAGCATCCGGCAGCTCATGATTTTGGCGTATTTTGCAAATCCAAAGATATGATACTTTTGAATGATCTTCCTTTAATCTATAAACCCACAAAAAGATGAAAATAAAAAAGAAGTTATTCCATTTCACTGAAATAGTGGTCTGCTTTGCTTTTATGGCTGTAAGCATGGATGCATGGGGCCAAAAACCAGCAGACCCAAAGGCAACCAAAGAAACTCAGGACCTTTACGATAGGATCAACCAACAACGCACTAAAGGTATTGCTGTAGGGCATCAAGATGCCCTAGCCTACGGACATGGCTGGTATAAAGTAAAAGGAAACAGTGATGTGAAGACAGTAACGGGAAAATATCCAAAAGTTATCGGCTGGGAAATGGGGGATGTGGAACTCGGGAAAGCTTATAATTTGGATTCAGTATATTTCGATGATATGAGCAACTATATTCGAGATACACATCAACGTGGAGGTATTACAACGCTGAGCTGGCACGGAAACAATATTGCTACGGGTAATAATGCGTGGGATTGTGGGCAGGACACTGTAGTAAGATCGATTTTACCTAATGGTGTGCACCACCGTGAATATTTAGGATGGCTGGATAAGGTGGCCGATTTTCTGTTGGATCTTAAGGATCATGATCAAAAGTTAATTCCTGTTGTACTTAGGCCCTATCACGAACATACCGGCGCATGGTTTTGGTGGGGAGCAAAACAATGCTCTCCCGATGAATACAGGAATTTATGGAGAATGACTGTGGATTATTTTCAAAAGCACCATGATATCCATCATGTACTGTACTGTTATTCTCCTTCGGAAACCGAAAATGAAGCACATTTTCTAGAAAGGTATCCTGGAGATGATTATGTTGATCTTGTTGCCTTCGACTGTTATGTGGCTGGCAAAGGAACGTCTGATGATATTGCAAATTATAAGATAGCAATGGCTAAAAATATTGAAATAATAACGGGCTATGCAAAGAAATCAGGTAAGATCCCAACGATCGGCGAAACTGGTCTGGAGTCAGTGAAAGATCCCACTTATTTTACAGAAGTGGTTTATCCTCTGGTAAAGGGAAAAGAGTTAGCATGGATATTATTTTGGAGAAATGCCTATGAAGCGGACAAACCTGAACACTATTATATTCCGTTTAAGGGCCATCCCGCTTCGATAGATTTCAAGAAATTTGTGAATAAAAAAGATGTATTCTTAGTCAAATAGATGGTGACCAGGTGCGATCATTTTATTGTCCGCTTTGTGCCATTTTATGAAATTTTGGACTGTAGTGCACCATGTGTAGAACCTTTTTAGGTTTAATCAAAGTAAGCTTAGATTAAATGTGGTTGACCTTAATAGCGTGCTTTACTTTTTTCTGGACGGTATGTACAGCTAGAACCTAATGCCCGAATAAAGAAAGTAGGAAAAGTTTTTTTTCAATTTTTTGAATAAAGTAGGCCTTTATTGTAAATTTGAATAACTTGCTTTTCTTAAATATAAAAAATGAATTTGCTTAAAATTGTTGATTATAAGTCTAATTACGCTCCTGTATTTAAAGAGTTGAATGAAAGGTGGATAAAAAAATATTTCACCATTGAACTGCAGGATATAGAAACTTTAAATAGCCCTCAGGAGATTATCGATCACGGAGGATTTATCATAGTTTGTTTATATGATCATATTCCTGTTGGAGTCTGTGCCGTAAAAAAGATCACTGATATCCGTTATGAACTATGTAAATTTGCTGTTGATGAACAGTATCAAGGTATGGGTATTGGAAAATTAATTCTTGAACATTGTATTTCTGAGGCAAAAATTAGAAATATTCCTACATTGTTTTTGGAGGGTAATACTAAATTAGGATCTTCCATTCATTTATATGAAAAGTTTGGATTTAAAAAAATTTCTTTGGCAGAACATGCTCCACATTACTCTCGCGTTGATATTATTATGGAATTAAATCTAATTTAACCATATAAATACTTAAAGATTGGGACGATTTACAGCCGATATTGATACAAAAACTATACTTTGTATCTATTTTGACTATGTCGCTCAACTCAATTTACTTCAAGTTGTATATAATGAGCTATGAGAATATTTTTATTGTTGTATTTCTTTCATGCGAAAAGGCATATTGGCAAATTTAATAATGTTCCATTTAATTGTGCTAGAGCTCTACCAGCAGTAATTGTTTTACGTAGAACTATTTTAATTTATATATCAACATTTGGTGGTAATAGAGGTAATGCGTTATAAGGTTTTTAGATATCGAATGTGCTCATAACTTAAAGGTAAATCTTACTTCCGTAATTAATAAGAGTAAAAATAGCGAAAATTTACTCTCGTTTATCAATCACCTTATCCTTCACTTTCATCTCCAACAGCTTATTGCGGTAATAATAACAAATCAACTTATCATGAACGACTCCTCTTTATCACCAACATTAAATCCTATCTTTTTCCTTTCTTTTGGGATGGGTCCTCTATTTCCTTCGGAGAGTGCTTCGCAGTTTTATCTTGGCTACTAACTCGACAATTCGACTCTTAAAATTAAAAGTTGACTTTAAAATTTCAAAAAATAATAAGAAAAATAGCTTTAAGGGGAATCCTAGCGCTATTAACCAATATATATTTGTGATAGCATGCTCATAAGAGCAACACTAAAAAATAAATATTTCTAGTAGATTTTCAAAAAAAAAGGCTCTCTCAAAAAAATGAAAAAGCCTTCAAAACCAGATAAACATGATAAAATTAAATTAAATCTAATATGAAGATAAAATTAATCTTTCAGATCTAATTAGAAAAAATCAAATCCAGTGTTTTTACTTGGTGATAGTAAGTACTTTTTACTTTGATTTTATGGCTTTTGCAGGAATTATAAACGAGCTTAATAACTCGAGGCTAAAGTATCGCTTTTTTTCATTTCGGTATGGATAGGCAGTTTCAACATTTGTTTGTTGCATTTTTTCAACAGCGAAGATTTCTCTAATCTTTATAGCTTGAAAAAAGAATGAAGTTTTAAAAAAAGCGTATTAAGGTATTGATATCTTCTTAATTTGCAATTAGAAATGGTCGATATTAAGCTCATAATTTGTTTAAGTAAATTTTAAATTATTATTTGGATTGTATCTAAATAAGATTAAATTTGTCCAGTAATCATACGATATGGACGTTCAAAAGAATTTAATAGATTGTCAATCAATTGATGAGAAATGTTTCGAATTGATTTATAAACGCTATTGGGATCAGGTGCTAGCATATGCGACCTGTATTGTCCATGATCAATCGTTAGCTGAAGATATTGTACAACATGTGTTTGTCTCCCTGTGGGATAAAAGAAGTGAACGACATATTGAAAATATCGAAAATTATCTCAAAAGGGCAGTAAAATATACTGCTTTCCATGAAATCAAAAAAAGACTTAATATAGACGATAATATGAATCTTAGTGATGTTGATATTATCGGTGATCAGGAATCCGATCAAGACATCCTGTATAAAGATTTACATCAGCGACTAGATGAAATCATTACAAAACTTCCTTCCAAAAGTAAAGATCTGTTTGTACTTAAATTTAAAGATGGGCTAGACAATAATGCGATTGCATCTGCTCTGGATCTTTCCGAGAAAACAATTCGTAATAAGCTCTCTATCAGTTTAAAATCAGTAAGAGTAAACCTTAAAAAAGTTGGTTTTTAACCACTTTAATCTCCTTATTTATATTTAGTATAAATAAATCGGGACATTTTTTATTAAAACTACACCTAGTACTATGGATGTTCATATGTAATCCTCAACAGACATCCTTTTTCTTCTTATGATAATGAACAAGAATATGCAATGTGCTATTCAAGAATTCAGCTAAAAAGATAGTTTAGATGCTGATATTATAGTAATGAGATTACTGAGTGAGGTGTTTTTAATATGGAGGTTTGCAAAATTAAGAACCTTTTAAAGTGATAATAAAACAGTAAATGCAATCTAAACAATTATTTTTAACAAGTTTTTTTTTACACATCTCTCTTTTGCTATGTGCACAAAAAATAGAAACGTTTAATCTATCTGGTTACGTAAAAGATACTTTTGGAAAACCTATCTCTGGGGCAACTATCTATATAAGGGAATTGGATAAGGGAACGACAAGTGATGTGGATGGATCCTATCAATTCTTAAAATTAAAAAACTCTAATTTAAATGTACGCGTATCAAGTGTCGGTTACCATTCGGAAACGAAAACCTTAAATCTTTCCACTAATGAAAATTCTTTTTTGGATTTCCAGTTGCGCCGTGATGAGAAATCACTCGCGGAGGTTTCTGTGGTTGGACAAAGATTAAACCAGCGAAAGGTACAGGAAATAAAACAATCGGGCTATGCTGTCAATGTCATTGACCTGACTACACAAGTAGATAAGGTTGCAGATCTGAACCAATTATTAAGACGATCTCCTGGAGTAACTATTCGTGAAAATGGTGGAATGGGATCGGATTTCTCGTTTAAAATTAATGGTCTGGATGCGAAAATATTTATTGATGAGGTGCCCATGGAAAATTATGGAAGCTCCATGACCTTGAATAATATTCCGGTCAACTTAGTTGACCGTATTGAAGTTTATAAAGGTGTTGTGCCAGCCTATTTACCTACAGACGTACTGGGAGGTGCTGTAAACATTATCACAAAACGTAGAAACAAACAGTTTTTTGATTTCAGTTATGGATATGGTTCTTTCAATACACACCAAGCATCATTGATCGCAAATATGAGAGATGCCAAAACGGGCTTGATGGTCAAAGCGGATGCTTTTTTTAACCATTCGGACAATAATTATATGATGTACAGTAATCCCAAATATGGTATTAATCTGGACGGATATTTTAAATCATTTGTCGATGAAGAAACTGGAATTGTGCAGAATCAATTGGTAAAAGTAGATAAAGCCCGCCGTTTTCATGATGCCTATACTTCGGGAATGGGAAAATTGGAGGCTGGATTTGAAAACGTGAAATGGCAGATCGATTACTTTTTGGCCTAAGCTATTCTGAAAATAATAAGGAAATACAAATGGGCTCAAATATAAAATCGGTATACGGCGGTCGATGGTCCGAAAATAAATTCCTTACACCTAGCATACAGTACCGGAAAAATGGGCTATTTCTTCCGGATCTTTATGTTGATGTTTTTGCGAGCTATGGTGATAGTCGTACAGAGGTACGTGATACTGCAAAGTATCTCTATTACTGGTCCGGAATACCGCAAAGCAATGGCACATTCAAAGAAGAGGCTTATGATCAGATTATAAACAAAAGTTATATTGCAAAAACAGACTTTTCTTACAATCTCAATAAGAAAAAATCGCAAGTAATCAACTTGAGCTATAACCTCAGTACCAATCAGCAAAAGAATTTTGATATGATGAAAACTGAGGAGTATCGAGAAATCAATAGCAGGCCAAAGCGTCTAAACAAACACCTGATAAATTTGGCTTGGCAAGGGCAATGGTTAGATGAAAAACTAAGTTCTGTGGTATTCTTTAAATATTATGGGATGGATAATAGCTATACTGCAGATGAACGAAAATACGATAGCGACGGAAAACTTATATCAGGAGATGTGGTCCAGTATAATAACTATAAAGACTACAAAAGTGGTGGCTTGACCTTAAGATACCTTTTAAAGAAAGATGTAGGTATCAAAACCTCGCTTGAGAAGTCATATAAATTACCTTCCGTAGAGCAGTTATACGGAAATGTCGTGTATGTATTACCAAATGTTGATCTAAAGCCTGAAGAGTCCAATAATGTTAATCTAGGGATGTTTTATAACGGATATTTTAATGATCAGCATTTTATCAATGTAGATGTCACCACTTTCTTACGTAATACCAATAATTATATACAGATGGTCAGTGCCGGGAACTATTATCGATACTCCAACCTCGATGGAGCAAGATTATATGGGATCGAGTTTGATGCGAAATACGGCTATAAAGATCTGTTTCGGGTCAATGTGAATGGTAGCTATGATAAAGCAATTGTAACGAAATTACAAACAGGAGAATCTGTTGATAAGGAAGGATCGATCTTGCACAAACAACTGCCAAATAGACCTTATTTATATGGAAATGTGGATGTTTCAATTGGGAAAAATGATTGGTTAGGAAAAGGAACCCGTATTGAATTGACCTATATGAATCAATATACCCATAAATTTTATATGAGCTGGGACAATTTGGCTTCTCAAGAGACAAAACTATATATTCCCAGTCAAGACGTTCATTCTGCAATCCTTTCCTACTCTTGGAAGCATAATAAATACGGAATTTCTATGGAAGCTAGAAACTTTACCGATGAAAGACTTTACGATAATTTTGGACTGCAAAAAGCAGGTCGTGCATTCTATACCAAATTAAGAATGTCCATCTTTTAATTTAAATTTTAACAATATATACTATACAAATATGCGTTTTATGAATACTTATTTTAAAAAATCATGCCTGATGGCCGGTGTGGCTTTGAGTTTTGCGGCCTGTAAAAGCTCTTCTGATAATACAAATACAATACCTGATGAAATAGCTAAAGCTTCAAAATATGGTATTACGATTCAGGTGGAAGCTGCAGGAGAAAAACATGATTATATTTTGCCGGTTGAAGACCTGATGAAAGAAGGATCGGTATCTCCTGTAGGATTCGGGATTGACGTGACTGGAAAGATAGATCAAACTTACGGGGTAAGAGAAGGGTCTAATATTTTTATAACAGAGGGTAATGCTGTATTTAAATACTCAGTAGCAACTGGCGATATCGTCGAAAAAGGGAATGCTGTGGTGTCTAATCCAGGAAACTATTTGGGGATGATGAAGTCGGCATTTGTTGATGGACGCGTAAATTTTAACAATTGGTCGGCATCATATAATGCTGCTACAGAAGCTATCGATAAACGTTTATTTATTATCGATACAGCGACCATGATTGTGAAAGGTGAATCGGCATTAAATTTTAAAGTTCCTGCAATCGCTAAAGCTGGTAAACCAAATGAATTTTATGACAAGTCAACGATTCAATTATCTCCAACAAGTTTAGGAATTAGAAATGGTAAAATCTATGTCGGATTCTTGTATCTAACACCTGAGTGGGCCTCTCCAGCAAAGCAAGTCGCTTATGTGCTGACTGCGGACTATCCAAGTTTACAAAATCAAAAGATTGCTTCTAATGATAAATATGGACATACAACAGGTACCTGGTATCAAACAAAATCGAGCTTTTTCGATGAAAACGGAAATTATTATTTCACGACTATCCGTGAAGGAAAGTATTACACTTTATTGCGTATGAAGGCTGGTACTACAGAAATAGATCCAGATTATGCATTTGATTTGTCAAATTATAGCTTATTCTCTGAAGGTTATATGGGACAGCAATCGGATCAG
This sequence comes from Sphingobacterium sp. IITKGP-BTPF85, assembly GCF_001006065.1. Taxonomy (NCBI): domain Bacteria; kingdom Pseudomonadati; phylum Bacteroidota; class Sphingobacteriia; order Sphingobacteriales; family Sphingobacteriaceae; genus Sphingobacterium; species Sphingobacterium sp. IITKGP-BTPF85. The sequence continues at coordinate 765 of NZ_ASZT02000053.1, read as the reverse complement.
CACACCTATTTAAAAGATGGTAAAGCATTATTGGGCGCTTATGTTTTTGACATCAATAATAAAGTGATGGTCAAAAATCTAAATGATTCTGGATTAGGGAAAGTTCAGATCGTGCCTTCAAATGGCGTATTAGTCGATGGTGGTAAAGCTTATGTATTTGTGAAAACTGTAGATTCTCAGTGGTACATAGCTTGCTATGATACCGATAAAAACGAATTTAAAAGAGGTATACAAATCAAAGGTGGAATTACTTCTGCTTATGGTGTGGTTAAATATTAAGACCGCTGTACTTTTCTTTGTTATATTTCATTACTCTTAGTGTTAAGGAATATAAACTAGGTATTCTAGCTTAAACAGTTGAAAAATGAAAAAGCGTGAATGATAATTATGTTATTAGCAACAAATAAAGATCATTTAAACAATAAGAGCCGTTTCAAATTGAAGCGGCTCTTGTTTTTTATGTAATTCTTAAAGCTATTGTGCTTTTAAAGTATTCTTTTTCGTATGCATAACTATCCATTTTCTGGATGATCACCATCACATTAGAATTGTTGGTGCAGATCTTCTTCCTCCCCAACTTGAGGTCGCATTTTACGACTTCAAATTCTCCATTCTTCATGGTTAGGTAAAAACATAAATTCTGAGTGTAACTACTCAGGTTGTTTATTTCATATTTTGATTTTTCTAAAAATTGTCTTGTTTTTTATCCACATTTGACTGTATAACTTTCTATTTATATTTCTAGGTATTATTTTCTTAAAATCT